>CALDKP010000145.1 GCA_937898535.1 uncultured Sphingomonadales bacterium
CCCTACACGACGCTCTTCCGATCTATTCATACGGAACGTGCCGCTGCCCGCTTTGAAGCCTTTTACGCGGCGTTTGAATTCTGGTTTCAAATCGGCGTCGTCGAACATGCGTTCGTACAACAGCTTTGGCCCAACGTTGGAGATCACGCGGTCGGCGACGATTTCTTCGCCACTTTCCAACCGGACGCCAGCCACTTTTTCGCCATCGACCAATACGCGGGACACCGGCGCTTCAAGGCTGATTTCCACGCCAAGGGCAACGCACACCTTCGCCATGATTTGCGTAATCGCGCCCATGCCACCAATGCTATGTCCCCATGCGCCCTTGTTGCCGTTCACTTCGCCAAAGACGTGGTGCAGCAAAACATAGGCGCTGCCGGGTGTATCCGGGCTGGCATAGTTGCCGACGACCGCATCGAAGCCGAACGCCGCCTTGACCGCTTCGTTTTCGAACCAGCTGTCGAGGAAGCTGCGCGCCGATTTTGTGAATAGTTCAAGCACGTCACGTTGCTGCGACAGGTTTAGCTTCATGAGCCCACGTCCCTGCACGGCGGCGTCGATGAATGTTTTCAGCCCGTCACCGACATTGGGCGGCGATTTCAGCGCAAGATCGCGGAGGACGTCGGCAACGCCTTCCAACATATCATAATATTCGGGAAGCACTGCGGCATCATGTTTTGAAAAGCGCGCAAATTCGGCCTGTGTACGCTCAAGCCCGCCACCCAGTTTCAAATAGCCGCCGTCTTCTTGCGGCAGGAAATTCGATATCGGGCGTTCAATAACACGGTAGCCATGGTCGGCCAGTTTCATGTCCGAAATGACCTTGGGCTGAAGCAGGCTGACGGTGTAGCTTGCGACCGAGTTGCGGAAACCGGGGTGGAATTCTTCGGTGACCGCTGCGCCGCCCACAACATCACGGCGTTCGACGATGCGAACCTTTAGACCAGCGCGCGCCAGATAAACGGCGCAGACAAGCCCATTGTGGCCAGCGCCAATGATGAGTGCGTCATATTTTTGTGTCATTTTTTGCTCCAACCCTGCGCAGGGCGTTGTTCAAGGCGCGCCTCGGGAATGATGTTGCGAATTTGGCGACAGAAGCTTTTGAGGCAAACTTCGGTGTCGGACAGCGGACCCATCGAAAAGCTTTGGCTGGCCATGCCTTGCTGCACGCGGGTGATGAGGACGGTGTCTTCGGCATTTACTTGCCGGTTAATCCGCCAGTTGAGATAGCGTGCAGCGCGCATTTCGCGGCGGTCATCAGGTAAGACATAGCTTATCTCACGGATGATGCAGCTCGTGGGGCCAGTTGGCAGCCATTGCATGAAATCGACTTGGTCGGGATAAATGTCGAACGCGACTGATGGCCAAAGTTTGAAGTACAGCCAGCGTTTCTGGTTGGCGGCTGGCAGGTGCGGCACTGGCGGCAACAGATTTTGATACCCGCGCTCTGACCAGTTGGCCGATGGACGGTCGACAAGGTCGCCCCACATGCGGTCGACATGTGGCTCTGCCTCAATGCCGTAGCTTTTGCCGAACAGCCGCGTGAGGCCGGGATGCGCGACCGGAATGTGAAGGCCGTCGGAATAATTGTCGCCGACATTTTTCCAGTTCACATCGCGCGGTCGCATCGTCACACGGCCAAGCGCCCTGAGCTCCTCAAAACGATAGGGCGCGACTTGGTCTTCATAAGGTGCCATCATGTCGGCAACCGACGGGCCGCCGCTTTCGAGCCGGACAAAAACAAAACCACGCCAGATTTCCATGTCGACGGCGACAAGACCCGCTTTGTCCTTGTCCAAAGTGGGGTAGGACGCACTGTCAGGAACACCCGTCAGGCGGCCATCAAGATCATAGGTCCAGGCATGATAAGGGCACACAAGTTTCTTGGCGCATCCGCCCGATCCATCGAGGAGGCGGCTGCCCCGGTGACGGCAGACATTGGTAAAGGCACGCAACAGCTGATCCGCACCGCGCACCACAATGACGCTTTCGCCAATATAATCGAGGCTATGCCAGTCGCCACTGTTTGCGACATCGCTGACATGGCAAACGACTTGCCATGAGGGACGGAAAATCCGATCTACCTCAAGCGCTGCAAATTCAGGATCATCATAGGTCCATGCTGGAAGGCTCCAGCCGTCCAGATTGTCACGCTCTATGTGCAGGTCTGATTCGGACATCTTGCTCTCCTTATTATACGAGTGTATAACAACTCGATGAGCGCGCGACAAGCCTTCACCCGCGAAAGCGCCGATACCCGCCGAGACGCCTTAATCGCGGCCTGTACACGCTGTCTGGGAACGTATGGAGCGCAGGGCGTATCGGTACGTGCGATCTGCGTGGAAGCTGGCGTGTCACCAGGGTTGTTACGGCATTATTTCGATGGAATTGATGCGCTGATCGCGGAAACATATCGGGCGACGGGGGCACGCGTTGCCGCAGCGATGCACGCGGCCGTTGTTATGGTTCCCGAAACAGATCCGCGTGGTCGATTGCTGGGGTTTATCACCGCCAGTTTTCGGGAACCCATTGCCGACCCGGCTTTGCTCGCGACATGGCTCGCCTTTTGGAGCCTGTCGCGAACGACGCCCGTAATCGGACAAATCCATGACGAGCTTTACGCCGAAAACCGGCGCGATATGGAGCGGCTGATTTCCGCCTGTCCCAACGCGCCGACGGATACACGGCTGGCCGCTGTGGCGCTGACTGCGTTGGTTGATGGCTTGTGGTTGGAGCTCAGTTTAGGCAACGCGCCGTTCAGCGTTTCTGAAGCCGAGGCACTGGCCGAAAAGTGGCTGGATAGTTTCATTTGAAACAGTAAGGTTGCGGGATGGCCAGTACATCCAAACCTGATGCTCCAATGACCTATGCGCAGTACTGTGACAAAGCGCGCCTTTCCGGAACTATGGTCGCTGCGTACGCAACTGTGACCGCTTCATATATCATCAACGGGCGTGAATTGGTTTCATGTCACAAGGTTGCAACAGCAGCCGACTAGCGCGATACACACGATATTGAATCGGATCATCGGGGGAGCACGGGATGTCATTTTTTATCAATCGCCGCAATTTGTTGGCAACCGCGGGATTTGGCATTGGCGGCTTATTACTGCCGGGCGGAGCGGCCATGGCGCAGACGCTGCTTGGACTTACCGGTTTTACGCATAATGTTGCCAGCGGTGAGCCCGGCCCGGATTCCGTGCTGCTATGGACACGTTATGTAAACCCGACGGGCGGTCCGTCCAAAGTCCGCGTTGAAATTTCCGAAAGCCCGGATTTTTCTAAAATAGCTGGCGGTGGTCAAATGGTGACAGGTCCATGGCGCGACCACACCGTGAAGATTACAGTCGATAATCTCGCGCCGGGCAAATGGCACTGGTTCCGCTTCATTGCGCCCGACGGCAGCATATCCCCCATTGGCCGCACGAAGACATTGCCCGTGGGCAAAACGTCCAATTTCAATATCGCGATATTTTCATGCTCCAACTTGGGCTTTGGCGAATTCAACGCATATGGCCATGCCGCAGCGCGCAACGACATCGACCTTGTGCTGCACATGGGTGACTATATCTATGAATATGGACGCGGGGGTTATGATGGCGGCGCAAAATTTGCGGCGCGCCTTTTCCCCGCTGACGAAATCCTGACTTTGGCGGATTATCGGTTGCGCTATTCCAGCTATCGTTCGGACAAGCAATTGCAGGCGCTGCACGCCAATTTCCCGATGATCGTGAACACCGACGACCATGAAACAGCGAATGACGCTTGGGAAGGCGGCGCACAGAACCATAGCGTCGACGAAGGCGACTGGAACGCACGTCGCAACGCGGCGATGCAGGTTTGGCGCGAATGGCTGCCCGTTGGTGAACAGCCGTGGAAAGAATATGCCATCGGCGACCTTGCGACTTATTACCGCACGGAAACACGTGCAAATGCGCGTTCGAAGCCATATTCCCATGGTGATCTGGCGCGCGCTGGAGATCCTGCAAAAGCATTTGCCGAGTTTCGCGATGGCGCATGGCGCGATCCGTCCATGACTATGTTCGGAACCGAACAGGAAGCATGGCTCTCGCGGTCGATGATGGGCGACAAGTCGACATGGGCGTTGCTTGGAACCGGAACGAACATGGGGTATAGTTACACACCGGAGAACGCCATGGATTGGGTTCCCCGCGTTGCGCCTGAACGCGCGATAAACTATGTGCGGCAGGGCATCGCTGCGACAAAGGCAGGCTTGCCTTACAATCTCGACAATTGGGGCGGCTATCCCGCCGCGCGTTCGCGCATTTTGTCCGCAGCACAGCGCGCCGATGCGAACTTGGTCGTGATAACCGGTGACAGCCACAATGGCTGGGCCTTCGACTTGCCTGAAGGTGGAAAGCCAGCCGGTGTTGAATTTGGCGGCCACAGCGTCTCGTCGCCGGGCTTTGAAAGCGCGGTTCCGTTCACGGACCCGTCCGTCGTCGCGCGCAGCTTGCTTGACGCCAGCAAACAGGAATTGCGTTGGGTGGACACATCCAACCGTGGTTACATGCACTTGGCGCTGACGCCGCAGGCTGCAACGAACGAGTGGGTGTTCATGCAAACGATCAAGGATGTGTCGCTCGCCACCAAGGCTGGCCACAAAATGAAAGTCCGTCCAGGCCGCAAAGTTCTCGAACAGGCATAAGGTGCAATTTAACCGGTCGGTTAAATCGCCTTGATTTTGTCCATCGCCTCGCGCCATAGTGCATATAACGGCTCGAGGAGAGAATGACATGCAGATGCCTGGCTTAGGATATAGCGAAGAGCAGATTGAGTTGCTGGATGTGGCGACGACCTTTTGTCGCGACAAATCACCAATCGATCGCGTCCGCAAGTTGATGGAAAGCGATCTTGGCTATGATGCGGAAATCTGGGCCGAAGTCGCGGCTTTGGGCTGGACGGCTATTGCCATTCCGGAAGCACATAATGGCGTCGGGCTGACCATGGCTGAAGTCGTTCCGGTGGTGGAACAAATGGGGCGGCATTTGATGGCTTCGCCGTTCGTCGCGTCCACGCTGGCTGCGCAGGCAATTATCGCTGGTGGAACAGACGCACAGCGCGCTGAATGGCTCCCGAAGCTTGCCGAAGGTGCGATTGGCACACTTGCGCTGTCCGAAGCGCATGGCGACTGGGACCTGCTGAACATCACCGCGACGGCCAAGGTTGATGGCGACAGCATCATTTTATCGGGCGAAAAGCTGTTTGTGCTTTGGGCTGAAAGCGCTGATGTGATTATCGTATCGGTGATGCTTGACGGCAAAGCAGCGCTTGTGGCGTTGACTGCAGATGATGTCGCTGGCCGCTTGCGCCGCGAATCCATCATTGACGAAACCAAGCGCAGCTTCGCGGTGTCGCTCGATGGACTGTCTGTGCCCCGCGCCGCATTGCTGGACGTCGCGCGCGCCACGTCCACATTGGCGCACGTCGAGCAGGCCGCCAATCTGTTGCAGAGCGCCGAAATGTGCGGCGGTGCGCAGAGCGTGATCGATTACACCGTCAGCTATCTGCAAACGCGTAAGCAATTCGGCAAAATCATTGGTGAGTATCAGGCGCTCAAACATCCGACCGTTGACGCTTATGTCGACTATGAAAAAGCGCGGTCGCATTTGTACAGCGCCGCGAACAGTTTCAGCGATCAGGGGATGGGCGAAATCGCCGTGCGGATGGCGAAAGCTGCCGCAGATGCGACCTACAGCTTTGCCGCCGACCGGGCGATCCAGTTCCACGGTGGCTTTGGCTTCACCCATGATTGCGACGCAGGGTTACACCGCCGTGCGGCGATATTCCATGCTTCTCAATATGGCGATGCGGCATGGCAGCGCGCAAAGCTTGCGCCGTTGCTACTCGGGTAAATTACAACGGCCGTCCCGCGATTGTTGCTGCCGCTGTTCAACGCATAGCAGGTGCGTTTGACGAAAGTGCCCGGGGCCCATTCGACGGCGCGCACCAATCGTTTATGCTAGCCAGCGAGCTAGCTCATCTCTTAGCATCTCTTGCCGAAATTTCAGCCCACACTCGCTTGCGCTTTTCCATGTTATGTCGCCGGCAACGATGTCGCACCCGTTAGCGCTGATTTTGACGCTGCCGAAAATGTCCAATGGCCTGTCCAAACTGAAGCGTGCGCCGCGCGTAGAAATATTCAAAAGCTTGGAGGGGAAAACAGAAAATTTCGTTTGAACCGCGATCGGCTTGGCCATGCTAAATCGTGCTTTGCGGTTTTTCTTCCCGCCCACCATCTCTGTTTCGTCCAAGATTATCCGGCGAGGGTCGCAAATCTCGGTGAGTGCCATTTGGTAATGATTTTTGATGCGCCCAACGATCTGGCCATGCAGACGATTGATGCCGCCCATGTCCAAAACCATATCAGCGCCAGACGCTAAATTCATCGATGTATCGAATGACACAAAATTTGGTGACAGGTGACGCACGACACAAAGCCCCGACATTTTGTCGCCAAGCCTTTCAAGTCGGGCCAATTTTAGCAGCTGGATACGATCGGTAACGTCACAGATCTGCGCGCTGCCAAGGAGAACTGCGTCTGCAGGAGCGATGATGAGGTTCTGAGCGCTATTAGAAAGAGACATAATAACTCTCGGCACAGAAAGGTTATAGAGGTTCTCTGCACCGCCATACGGGGGGCGTTGTATGACGGCGCAGAGAACGAAGCCGACGCCGGGTGGGTAGAGCGTAACCACAGACCAGGATGGTTAAACGCCGAGGCCGCCGCTTCGATACAAACGAGATAGATGAAATTCACAAGCGTCCCAGTGTTATACCGTTAAACCAACTGTTACACAACAATTGGTAGTTTATGATAAAAAAATGTCTATATATTGTGTTTTTTTTGGAAAAATTCTTAAAGCATCTTAATTTTTGACGAGCGCTCCATTTTTTGAATTTGAATTTTAAAAATATTGGTTGCGCGCATGCATAACTTGAACATGGAGGGCACAATCTCATGAGAGCATTGTCGTTTACTCTCATTCTGGTTCTGATTGCCGACGGGATAGCTCCAATATTTCGTGCAAATATACTGGCGCTTTTTCATCAGGGGGTATGTAGACGCCTATTAGTCATCGTTGGATGCTTACGGAACGCGTGGCGAATTGTCCGAAACGGGGTTGCCCAGCGCTTCCTAACGTACTGCGTTCCGGCAAACCACGAACGCGGAATCTACTCGCAATGCGGCACTATCCTAACTGGCTATCGCTGCTGCCGTTAACTAAAGTTGACAAATTGTAGCGACGTTCTGACCGAACCGATTGTGTCTACGGCAGGTGAATTTGGTTGTTTGAAGTTAGGTGAGATCAATGAGCGACCGCGATGCCAACTCGGAAAACGATGTCGATATTGATTTAGACAAAAGTCCAAGCGGACGTTCGTTCGAAGTCGCCTTGCAGCAGCAGCTGGAATTCATTCTGAAAAGCGATATGTTCCGCAGGTCGCCAAAATTATCCGAACTTCTCTCCTATCTTGTCAAAATGACAATCCGTGGCGAAGGGGCGACGCTGAAAAGTTACACTGTTGCTGTTGATGGTTTGGGCCGGCACCCAAGTTTTGATGCAAATGCGGATAGCTATCCGCGTGTTCAGGTTTTACGTTTAAGAAATTTACTGGCCACTTTTTATGCCCGGAATGAGCCGTTGGACGGCGTGTGCCTTTACTTGTTGCAGGGCAGTTATCGCGTTCGACTGGCAAAATTTGAAATTGCCTATTCCAATGTGCAATTCCGAAACCTTCCGCGATATGTTGCAAATTCGGGTAATGGTGCGCCGGAGCGCAAATCAACAAAGGTTGAGCCGGAAGCTATCATTCCGGAGTATATAGTCAGCCATGTTGACCCAGCACCCGTAAAACCAGATGCGGAAGATTCATCCAAAACGTCCCGCTTCCGCCTCTCGAATGGATGGCGAATACCAGTTTCAAAGCAGCTGTTTTGGGTTTTTGTTGGTGTTTTCGGCACGATGATTGCCAGTTTTATTGTGGATGGGAATCTGACGCGCATTTTCACGGGCAATGATGAAAACGCCGCTTCGCAGATCAATCACAGAGTGCCGTCAATTGACGTTGCCCCGGTAGAGGCGTCACCGAATGCAGCGGCACAGGATGTGCTGGTCGAAATCCATCGCGAGTTCGAATTAAGTCTCTCGCGATCTTGGGTCGTTCACCCACTTGAACGCGCGGACAATGATAAATCAGCGCAACAACCGACAGAGCCCGACTACAGGCTGGTGATTTCTGCAGGCCGTCAAACCGGAACTGATTTAAAAATATACGTGAATTTGGTCGCCGAACCCGACGACAAGTTAATCTGGTCGCGTGCGCTGGTGATAAGCGATGGGCAGAGCTTTTCGGCACAACTTGAAAATGCAGTGGCCGAAATAGCGAGCCCGGGAGGCATCATTGCGCGGCGGGAACTCCAGTTAGCGCATTCCAAGCCACGCGATGGATATACGTGCTTGTTATCTGCAACGGCGATTGATCCAGCTGCTGATGCCGCCACGCTGGAAAAGATTGACGCATGCATCCATCAGCCTGTGAGCGACGCGCGACTTGATGCTGTCCGGTTGGCCATAAAGTCATATTTCATGTCGTCGGGGCTTTTAAAACCGACTGGCGGATTTGATCCGTCAGAAACCGAAGTCCTTGCGCGTCAGTCGGTAAAAGCAGATCCATATGAAGCTTATGGTTACTTCGCGCTGGCATTTTTGAATTACAAAAATCAATCCTGTCAGGCAGGCAAAACATATGCTCAGAAAATGGTTGATCTGAAGCCAATCGACACAGCGCTCGTCTCTCGGCTCGATACGGTGTCCAAAATTTGCAGCTAGAGTTTTAATCTTGCCGCCTATTCTGGACGATTAGTCTCTAAACGCACGCTGGATTTGGTCGATGAGAGGCTTAAACAAATAGCTCATGAATGTTTTTGCATCAGTCGCAATATATGCTTCGACGGGCATACCATTGGATAATGTTGACGGACCAATTGCACGAAGTTTTCCATTTTCTGCCGCGACGCGGATACGATAATATGGCATACCGGTACGTGGATCTTCTATGCGTTCTGGCGAGATAAAGGTCACTTTTCCGTCGATTTCCGGTGAATTAGACCCTTGTAATGATGAAAATCTCAGGCGGACTTTTTGACCGAGGCGAACCTGGTCGATGTCACTTGGGCTAATCTGGGCTTCTGCGATTAAATTGTCCCGCGCCGGAATGATTCTCAATATGGCTTGACCGGCGGGGATGGCACTGCCCGGCGTCGCAAAGGCGATTGAGTCAACATACCCGTCTTGCGGTGCCCTTATCGTTGCGCGTTGCAGCGTATCGTCGGCATCAACCGACCGAAGCTTTCCTTCTGCAAGCGCAGTTACAACCTGATTTAGTTCTTGTCCGGCTGATGATCGCAACGTTTGGCGATAGACGCTCATTTCGCGTACCGTTTCGGCAATTCGGGCTTGGGCTTGAACGATGCTGGCTTCTAGCGATGCAATTTCGCCGCGCAGCGACACGTTTGACCGTTCAATCTCGTTCAGTCGGTTAATCGTGACCAGCTCTTGCTTGTACAATTCCCGCAGCCCTTGAAGTTCAGGTGCTAGCAACGCTTGCTGCCGGCGCAGCGATGCAATGCGTGAACGCAACCCGACAATTTCTGCCCTTAACTGGCTTTGTCGCGCAACCAGCATACCGATCTGTGCGCCGGTTTCTGCGCGTCGGGCTTCAAACAATTGTTGCTCTCGCAATGCCGCGGTCCGGGCCGCTGGATCATTTGCTTGAGCGCCGTCCAATTTAACAACCGGTCGGGCTTTACCGGACAATTCAGCTTCAAGGCGTGCCTGTCGCGCGACTAGGGCAGATACGCTTTCAGAAGACACCTCGGCCGAGGTTTCCGTTACGCTTGTATCCAGCCGCAATAGAACATCGCCACGCCGCACGCGCTGGCCATCCGTCACGTTCATTTCTGACAGAATTCCGCCTGTCAGGTGAGAGATGGATTTGGTTTGCGATGTAACCGTCAGTTTACCTGTTGCGATCACAGCGCCCGAAACCTGCACGACTGTAGAAAGCGCAATGATGGCCGCGACAGTGATCGCCACGCTAAGATATGCAAGCTTTTCGCGGCCAATGGCGCGCTTGTGCGAAGCTGTTATCATGTGGTTTTCAATATTCTCTTGGTACATGTCACATTCCCAAAATCCCGGTGGACGGGCTTTCTATAGTATTTAGGCGGAAGCCGCGGTCTGCGGTTCAATTGGTTCCACATTGTTGCGTTCTTTGATCGACTGCAGAACCCTGTCTCGAGGACCGAAATCAACGACTTTGCCATCGGCTAGATATAGAATATGCGTCGCAAATCGTAGAACCGACTGCCGATGCGTAATGACAACGGCTGTAGATCCGATCCGGCGCAGATTGATTAAGGCGAGCGCGAGCGCAGACTCTCCTGCCGCGTCAAGGTTGCTGTTCGGTTCGTCCAGAACTACGAAGCTCGGGTCATTATATAGCGCCCTGGCAAGACCGATACGTTGGCGCTGCCCAGCAGACAGGTTACGCCCGTCCTCGCCAACCTGCGTTTCATAGCCTTTGGGCAACCGCAAGACGAGGTCATGAACGCCGGCTAGCTCACCAGCCCGCATAATGGCGTCAGAAGATGCATTGGGGTCAAATCGCGCGATGTTTTGTGCAACCGTCCCATCCAATAATTCGACACCTTGGGCAAGGTAGCCCACATGTTCACCCAATAAATCCGGGTCCCATTGCGTTAAGGCAGCACCATCAAGACGCACATCGCCCTGCAGACTTGGCCAGACGCCGACGAGTGCGCGTGCGAGGGTAGATTTGCCTGCAGCACTTGAACCGATGACACCGATAATCGATCCACCTTCGCAGGCGAAGCTGACATCATTCAGCGTCGGAACCTCTTGGCCCGGGGGCGCAACAGTAAGGTTTTCGACATTTACGCGACCCTTCGGCCGTGGAAGCAAAGTGCGTTCGGGCGGTATGCCAAATCGATTGATGGTTTCATTTAAACGCGCCCAGCTGACGCGTGCCAATGAAAAGCCGCGCCATTGTGCAATAGCCTGATC
>CALDKP010000146.1 GCA_937898535.1 uncultured Sphingomonadales bacterium
CAATCGGATCGATTGGTTCACGCCGCCAACGAAAGTGGGTAATTGGTCGTTCGACCCCGTGTCGATCAAATGGTATGAAGACGGTGTATTAAACCTCTGCCACAATGCCGTTGACCGCCATGTTGCCGCGGGCAAGGGCGACGCGATTGCGTTTATATTTGAGCCTGATGATCCGGCCAAAGATGCGCGTAGGGTTTCCTATTCCGAGCTGCTGACGGAGGTAAAGCGCATGGCTAGCGCGCTAAAGACCCTTGGCGTTGGCAAGGGCGACCGCGTTACAATTTACATGCCCATGTGCGTCGAGGGCGCGGTGGCGATGCTCGCCTGCGCACGGATCGGCGCCGTGCACAGTGTTGTTTTTGGAGGCTTTTCGCCAGAGGCGATTGCTGGACGCATACAGGATTGCGGAAGCCGGTTTGTGGTCTGTGCGGACACGGCGTTGCGCGGTGGCAAGTCGGTGCCGTTAAAGGCAAATATCGATGCGGCGCTGACGAAAGTGGACGGCGTCGAGGCCGTTTTGGTTGTGCAGCACACAAGCGAACCCGTTGCGATGCAGGCTGGCCGTGATCATTGGTATCATGAATTTGGTGCGTCGGACGATTGCCCCTGCGAACCCATGAACGCCGAAGACCCTTTGTTCATATTATACACCTCGGGATCAACGGGCAGCCCAAAGGGTGTGTTGCACACCGTCGGTGGCTATTCGGTGTGGACCGCGAGCACATTTCATTATGTTTTCGATTATCGTCCCGGCGAGGTTTTCTTTTGCTCGGCCGACATTGGTTGGGTCACGGGGCACAGCTATGTCGTCTATGGGCCGTTGCAAAATGGCGGCACCAGCCTGATATTCGAAGGCATTCCAAGCTACCCCGATAGCGGTCGTTTCTGGGACATTATTGACCGGCATCAGGTGAACATATTCTATACTGCGCCAACGGCATTGCGCGCGCTGATGCGCGATGGCGATGCGCCGGTTCAGGCGCGCTCGCGCAAGTCGCTGCGTTTGCTGGGCACGGTGGGTGAGCCCATCAATCCCGAAGCCTGGCGCTGGTATCACGCAACGGTGGGCGAGGGGAAATTGCCCATTGTCGACACATGGTGGCAGACAGAGACAGGCGGCGTGATGATTACAACCTTGCCCGGCGCGCATGGCATGAAACCGGGCAGCGCAGGGCGGCCGTTCTTTGGCATTCAACCGCAGCTCGTGGATAATGAGGGCGCTGTTCTCGCGGATGAACATATTGGCGGCGCAACGTCTGGCAACCTTTGCATCACGCACAGCTGGCCGGGTCAGGCACGTACCGTCTATGGCGATCACGACCGTTTCGTGCAGACCTATTTTTCGACCTATACAGGCAAATATTTCACGGGCGACGGCTGCCGCAGGGATGAAGATGGCTATTACTGGATTACGGGCCGTGTCGACGACGTCATCAACGTATCCGGCCACCGCATGGGCACTGCCGAGGTGGAAAGCGCGCTCGTGCTGCATGACAAGGTTGCAGAGGCAGCCGTCGTTGGGTTTCCGCACGATATAAAGGGGCAGGGCATATATTGTTATGTAACCCTGAATGTCGGCGAAGAGCCGTCGGACGAACTCCACGCGGAACTTCGGCAGCAGGTGCGCGTTGAAATCGGACCAATTGCGTCGCCCGATCACATCCATTTCACGACCGCACTGCCCAAAACGCGATCGGGCAAAATCATGCGTCGCATATTGCGGAAGATTGCCGAAAATGACTTTGGTGCACTGGGTGATACGTCGACACTTGCTGACCCCAATGTTGTCGATGCGCTTATTGAGGGGCGGCAGAACCAGTGACGTCAGCAAAGCGTTAGAATTCCCGCGTTCAGCTTTACTTGACGCTTGCGTCAAGTGCCGCGACACCTTAACAGATACGCCTTAATCGCGCGATTAAATGCGCCTTATTGGGAAAAGCTTCATGACCGATTCTCCAGCAAAAACGGGTCCCTTAAAAGGCATTAAGGTCGTTGAACTCGCTGGAATTGGGCCGGGGCCATATGCTGGCCAGCTGCTTTCCGACATGGGCGCTGATGTCATTGTGATTGACCGGCCTGGCGGCTCGATTGTTCCCAAGGCGATTGATGCGCGCGGCAAACGGTCGATGGTTCTGGACCTGAAAAAACCGGAAGCGGTCGCGGCTTTGTTGAAGATTGTCGCAACTGCCGACGTCCTTATCGAAGGCCTACGGCCTGGCGTAACCGAGCGTATGGGGGTTGGCCCCGATGTCTGTCACGCCATTAACCCGCGCTTGATCTATGGCCGCATGACCGGCTGGGGACAGACTGGGCCATGGAGCCAGATGGCGGGCCATGATCTCAATTATATCGGGATGACAGGCGTATTGAACGCAATTGGGAAAGACGGTCAGCCGCCCGTTCCCCCGCTGAATATGATTGGTGATTTCGGCGGCGGTTCCATGTTCCTCGTCAACGGCATCCTCGCCGCAATAATTGAGCGTTCGCAGACGGGCCGTGGCAATATCGTCGATGCCGCGATTGTCGATGGCACGCATAGTCTGATGAGCTTTGTCCATGGCATGGCCGGCGTTGGCCAATGGCGGGCGAAGCGCGAAGCGAATTTGCTCGACGGCGCCGCGCCATTTTATCGTTGTTACATGACGGCCGATGGCAAGTTCATGGCGGTGGGTTGCATTGAGCCACAATTCTTTGCCGCGATGATGGAGCGTCTGCCCGTTGATCAGGAAGCGTTCGGGCATCAGCACGACATGGCAGCACGTTCAAAGCAGCATGAAATGCTGGAGGATGTGTTCGCAACCAAAACGCGCGACGCTTGGGAGGCCATTTTTGCCGGCACCGATGCATGCGTAACGCCGGTACTCGACTATGTTGAGGCAGCGTCACATCCGGCCAATGCGGAACGTCACGCGGTTGTCACCGATGGTCGGTGGCTGCACCCTCAAGTCGCGCCGCGTCTTGCAACACAGCCGTTGGCAACCCATTTCAACATCGCAACAAAAGGTGCAGATTACGCGGCCATATTGGCTGAATCTGGACTGGGCACCGATGAAATCTCCCAACTGATCGCGGCAGGCGCCGTGGTCACAAACAAGGACTGAATATGACCGAAGCCTATATTTATGATGCGGTGCGTAGCCCGCGTGGCAAGGGGCGGCCCGATGGCGCGCTGCATGAAATAACGCCCATCGACCTCGCAGCGCAGGTTCTGGCTGCCATTCGCGACCGCAATGGGCTGTCGGGTGAAGAGATCGAAGACGTGGCCTTTGGTTGCGTATCCCCTGTGGGCGAGCAAGGCGCGGTTATCACGCGGACCGCCGTGTTGGCTGCGGGCTATCCGCACACAACTTCGGGCATTCAGGTCAACCGTTTCTGCGGCTCGGGCCTTGAAGCATCGAACATCGCTGCGGCCAAAGTGAAGTCGGGCGAATGCGATCTCGCTGTCGGTGGCGGCATTGAATCGATGAGCCGCGTGCCCATGGGTTCGGACGGCGGCGCGTGGCCCATTGACCCGCGCTCGGCAATTGCCAACTACTTCATCCCGCAAGGCATTTCGGCAGACCTTATCGCCACCCGATATGGCTATAGCCGCGATGATGTTGATGCTTATGCCGTTGAAAGCCAAAAGCGGGCTGGCCGGGCATGGGCTGAAAAGCGTTTCGCGCGTTCCATCTTGCCGATCCGGGATGTGATTGGTGAAGTCGTCCTCGACCATGACGAATTGATGCGTCCGGAAACCGATATGCAGTCCTTGGGCGCGTTGGCCCCTGCATTCCAGATGATGGGCACGATGATGCCCGGCTTTGATGACATTGCCATCATGCGCTATCCGGACGTCGAAAAGATCAACCATGTCCATCACGCGGGCAACAGCTCGGGCATCGTCGATGGTTCGGCCGCTGTGCTGATCGGCACGAAAGAAGCTGGCGAGAAATATGGCCTGAAGGCGCGTGCACGTATCGTATCGATGGCGTCCATCGGTTCCGAACCCGCCATCATGCTTACTGGCCCCGAATTCGCTGCGCAAAAGGCGCTGGCGCGTGCCGGAATGGACAAAAGCGACATTGATGTTTGGGAATTGAACGAAGCCTTTGCCTCGGTCGTTCTGCGCTTCATGGAAGCGATGAACGTCGACCATACGGACATCAACGTCAACGGTGGTGCCATTGCCATGGGGCATCCGCTTGGCGCAACAGGTGCCATGATCCTTGGCACCGTGCTGGATGAGCTGGAGCGTTCCGGCAAGTCGACTGCGCTCGCCACGCTGTGCATTGGTGCCGGAATGGGCACTGCAACCATCATCGAACGCGTGAATTGATCGGGAACGAAAACATGACTTACACAACTTTCTCCGTCGATATCGACGCCGATGGCATTGCGCTTCTGACGATTGACCTTCCGGATGCATCGATGAATGTATGGAATGGCGCATTGATTGAAGAATTCGGCAAATGGGTCGACGATTTCACAACGAACGAAGCCATAAAGGGCGCGGTCATTACATCGGGCAAGAAATCCGGTTTCCTGGCCGGTGCTGACTTGACCATGCTGGGCGGCGCAAAGGCGAGCAGCACGAAAGAAGCGTTCGACCAAGCGTTCGCGTTGAACGCGTTGCTGCGCAAAATGGAATCTGGCGGTCAGTCCGCCAAGGACCTGAGCAGCGGCAAGGCGTCGGCAAAGCCAGTCGCCTGTGCGTTGAACGGTCTCGCACTGGGTGGTGGTTTGGAACTCGCGCTTGCGTGCCATTACCGCGTCGTTGCGGACAATCCAAAAATCCAGCTCGGCATGCCCGAAGTGATGGTTGGACTGTTGCCCGGTGGCGGCGGAACACAGCGGACGCCACGCCTCATTGGCCTGCAGAACGCGGCGATGATGATTATTCAAGGCAAGTCGCTCGACCCGGCAACAGCGAAGGCACAGGGACTGGTGCACGAGGTTGCGCCGGCTGCGGATGTGATCGCCAATGCCAAGGCATGGGTAAAGGCCAATCCGAAGGCGACCGCGCCTTGGGACAAGAAGGATTTCAAATTCCCCGGTGGCGCAGGCGCGATGGACCCGCGTGCGGTTCAGCTGTTCGTCGGCCTGAACGCGATGGCGCACAAGGAAAGCAAAGGCAATTTTGACGCCATCAAGGCCATTTTGTCGTGTCTGTATGAAGGTTCGATCCTGCCGTTCGACACTGCGCTGCGTGTTGAATCCAAATATTTCACGAAACTGCTTTCGGGTAGCCAAGCGAAGAATATGATCCGCACCTTGTTCATCAACAAACAGGCTGCTGAAAAGGGCGCTGGCCGCCCTGCAGGTGTCCCTGCGGTTGAGATTAAAAAGGTGGGCGTATTGGGCGGTGGTCTCATGGGGTCCGGCATCACGCACGTTACCGTCAAGGGTGGCATGGAGGTTGTCGTTCTCGACCGCAGCCTTGAAGATGCCAACAAGGCGGTCGATTACAGCCGCAAGATCATCGACAAGGCCGTCAGCCGTGGCAAAATGACCAAGGAAGCGGGCGACGCGTTCATGGCGCGGATTACGCCGACGGACAATTATGACGATCTGAAAGATGTCGACCTGATCATCGAAGCCGTGTTTGAACGGCCCGATGTAAAGGCAGATGTCATCAAGAAGGCTGAGGCGGTGATTGGACCGGACGTCGTGTTCGCGTCGAATACGTCGACATTGCCGATTACGGGTCTTGCGAAGAATTCGTCACGTCCCGAACTGTTTGTCGGGCTGCACTTCTTCTCGCCGGTTGAAAAAATGCCGTTGCTGGAAATCATCCCCGGTGAATTGACCGGCGAGCGGGCTATGGCTGCGGCGTTTGATTATAACGCAAAGATCAAGAAGACCCCGATCGTCGTAAAGGACGTTCGCGGCTTTTTCACCAACCGCGTATTCCCGCCGTACATGGGTGAGGCGATGAAGCTGGTGACCGAGGGCGTAAAGCCTGCGCTGATCGAAAATGCCGCCAAGTCGCTTGGCATGCCAATTGGCCCGCTGGCGTTGCTTGATGAGACAACGCTTCAGCTTGGCTATGATGTGATGCAGTCGACCAAGAAGGAATTGGGCGACGCGTATCAACCAAGCGGCACCGAAGACTTCATGGAATTGATGGTGGTCAAGCTTGGCCGTAAGGGCCGCCGTTTCGGCTCCGGCTTCTATGACTATGATGACAAGGGCGAACGTCTTGGCCTTTGGCAGGGCATGGCGGAGTATTATCCGCTCGCTGAAGACCAGCCATCAGTCGACGAAGTGAAGCAGCGCCTGCTGTACATCCAGTTGATTGCCACAGCGCAATGCTTTGAAGAAGAGGTCGTGCGCGATCCACAGAGCGCTGATTTGGGTGCTATCTTCGGTTGGGGCTTTGCGCCGTACACCGGCGGCCCGATGAGCTATATCGACACTGTGGGCTTGGAGAACTTTGTTCGCACGGCCGACAATTTGGCACAGCGATTTGGCAATCGTTTTGCACCACCCAAAAGCTTCCGCGACATGGCGGACAAGGGCGAGACGCTGTATAAAGCTGCTGCATAAAAACCCGCAAGCAAGGCACAAAAAAGGGCGACCTCCGCGGAGGCCGCCCTTTTTGTTTGTGTCGTTGGTTTAGAACTTGGTGCGGACGGTCAGGCCGTACATGCGTGGTTCTTCAACGAAACCGATACGCGAACGGGTGCCTGCACCGCCGCGCAGCGGGGTGTTAGCTGTCACGCCGCGCGTGATTTCGTTGTTCAGGTTGGTGCCCCACAATTCAAAAGTAAGTTTCTCGTTCGGCGTAGTTAAGCCGATGCGGGCATTTATTTTGAAATAAGCGTCCTGATAATCCAGTGGGATTGGCAGGCCGTTGGTATCCAAAGGAATCGTGCTGGTGCGGCGGCGATCCGAATAGTTGACATTGCCGTTGACCAGCAGGCCCCAACCCGAGTCATTGAGTTGGCCATCATAAGTCAAGCCAACAACACCTGCGAACTTTGGCGCATTGGTTAGCGAAGAACCACACAGCCTCTGCGTTGACGCCAGTGCCGCCACTGCTACGCCATCGGCACAATCGCCAGGATAGCGAGAGTTTGCATATGTTGCCGAGACATTCGCCGAGATATTGTCGCTCAGCTTACCAAACAGTTCCAGCTCAGCACCTGTTGACCGCGCCGAATTGACGTTGAATGTCAGGAACTGAACGCCTGTGAATTCAAGCACCTGGAAATCGCTCATTTTCATGTCGAACAAAGCCAAGTTGGCTTTGATGCTACCAAATAATGTCGCCTTTACGCCGACTTCGATTTGGTTGACCTTTTCGGATTCGAAGCTTGGGTCAGCATAAACCGGTGCTACAATAGTACCCGTTGCCAAACCGGCAAGAATAGCTGCCGAGTTTTGCAATGTTGCCGATTGTGGATCGAGGTTGAAGCCACCCGATTTGAATCCATGGCTGTAACCGGCGTAGAACAACAGATCTTCGTTCGCCTTGTAACCCAATTGAGCCGTATAGGTGATCTCATCGTCCTTGAACTCGTTCGCCCAAACGCGTGGCAAAGGCAGCTTGGCGCTCGCAAGGCCGCCGCCGATGGCTGTAGGCGCTGTCAGGGCAACCGACGTTGCAAATGGGAAGCAGTTGAGGCCAATCATGCCCGCACGAAGTGCGGCAGGCACGGCACCGGTCAAAACACCATTCACAGTGGCTTGGCACGCACTGGCGCCCGCACCGCTTGTTGCAGCAAGCTGATTGAATGACGCGTCTTTGGTCTCATTCACGTAACGCGCACCCAGCGTCAGACTCAGCTTGTCGGTGAAATTGATCACATTGTGCGTAAATACCGACCAGCTTTTTGCATCCTGCAGGAACCGGTTTTCGGCATAGTTGCCATTGGCATTGACCGGAACGCCAGCATTGCCGAGTGCGGTCAGTGTGAACAATGGATTTACCCCGGCCGCATTGGCAAAGTTAAACGCGCTGTTCGTCCTTTGGAAATCAGCATTAAGCGTCATCGTTTGGTCCGCGCGGATTTTCTCGCTCGAATAGAAACCACCAATCAACCAGTCGAGACCATCGTTCATAGCAGTGCCTTGCAGGCGCAGCTCTTGGGTGAAGGTCTTGATATGGTCACCCGATGGCAAAATGCCGGAGCGTGATGTCGGTGCGCCATTGCCTACTGTGTAGGTGTCGTTGGCGGTGAAGCCACCGACCGTTGTCGAGCTCGAATCGAACTTACGATATGCGGTAACCGAGGTCAGCTTTGTGCCGCCAAAGTCCCATTTCAGTTCAGCCGAAGTACCCCATTGTTTGGAGCCGTTCTGCCAAGGTCCGCCGTTGATCGAGAGATCCTTCAGCGCGCTCATTCCGGACTGGTCTACGCCATCGCTGGCCAAGCCGTGGAAAGCGGAGAAAGGCGCAAGTTCGGTTTCACGAACGATAACCGCTTCGCAGCATTGTTCGTCAGTTTTGGCATAATCGGCCAACAGACGGATGCTCACATCAGCATTTGGTTCGACGTACAATTGTCCGCGCAGCATGTAACGATCACGGTTGTTGCTCTCTACGCCCGATGGCGTTTTGAGATAGCCGTCGCGTTTGCGCCAAGTGCCGGACACCCGGAGGCCCGCAACATCAGTGGTGATAGGTACACTGACGCCAGCTTGAAGGTTCATGAAATTATAATTGCCGTAGCTTGCGTTTGCGAAACCTTCGACTTCGGAGAGGTTTGGACGCTTTGTCGTTACGTTCAGCGCGCCGGCCGAAGTGTTGCGGCCAAACAAGGTTCCTTGTGGGCCGCGCAAGATTTCAAGACGCTCAAGGTCGACAAGGTCACCCAAAGCAACGCCTGGGCGTGATTGATATACGCCATCGATGAAAACACCGACCGAGCTTTCAAGGCCGGTGTTGTTGCCGGTGGTGCCGACGCCGCGGATTTTGATCGAGGTGCCCTGCGTTTCGGTCTGCGATGATTGAATGTTAAAGCTTGGCGAAATGGACGCCAGGTTCTTAATGTCGTTGATTCCCTGGCGCTCCAGCGCCTCTGGCGCGACCGCGGTCACGGCAAGCGGAATGTCTTGCACATCCATCGCGCGCAATGTTGCAGTCACGATGATTGGTTCATCACCACTATCTTCCTCGGCTTGGGCTGTTTGGGCGTAAGCCGCAGGCACGAACATCGCGCTGCAAATGGTACTGCAAAGGGCAGCCGTGATTACACGATTAAAACGACGCATTATACTCTCTCCTCCTATTCAACCGATCCCCTTGTGGCATTTTCTGCGCACTTCGGGATACCAGTTTTGACACACTCACCGTCTGGGTTGGACCGGCAAGCAAGCTCTCACTCAATCTGCATCCTATCGCCCAATTTTAACAAATCCAGCAATTTAATCACGCAATTGAAATTTATACTTTGCAGTGGCTTTTGTGCCCTTTGGCGCTAATTATGCGGGACTATGTTTGACCGTCCTACGATATTAGACGCGGCTTTTCTGCGGCGTGTTGCTGCCCATGACTTTCCCGCTCCGCGTTCGGAAGGTGCTGCCGAAGTAGCAGCGTCCCATATGCTGGTGGATTTGTTCGATACGCAAATCATGAACCGTCACCTCGATCTTTGGGCGCGCCGGTCAAAGGGTAAGACATTTTATTCCATCGGTAGCTCGGGGCATGAGGGCACTGCGGCGATGGCGGCGGCGACGCGCGCGACGGACATGGCATTTTTGCATTATCGCGATGGCGCGTTTCTCATCCAGCGCAAAAAACAGGCGGGCGGCCTGACGCCATTATATGACATGGCGCTATCTTTCGCAGCTTCGGCAGACGATCCGATTTCTGGCGGGCGGCATAAGGTTCTGGGATGTGCACACACTTTTGTCCCGCCGCAGACCAGCACCATTGCCTCGCATTTGCCAAAGGCCGTCGGTGCCGCGCATTCGTTGGGGCTCGCACGCCGTCTGCAACTTGATGACGCGGTCCTCCCCCACGATTCCATCATTTTATGCTCGTTCGGCGATGCGTCGGCCAACCATTCCACATCGCAAGGCGCGTTCAACGCCGCCTGCTGGGCTGCGTATCAGCATTTGCCCATGCCCATCGTCTTCCTGTGTGAGGATAATGGCATCGGCATTTCGGTGCGGACGCCCGGCGGGTGGATAGAGGCGAACTTCGCGCATCGCCCCGCATTGAAGTACATTGCCTGCGACGGGGCGGACCTGAATGATGCTCTGCGTGGCTGCACTGAAGCCGTTGCATATGCGCGTGCGCGGCGCAGGCCCGTATTTCTGCATATGCAGACGGTGCGCCTCATGGGGCATGCGGGAGCAGATGTTGAATTAAGCTATGCACCGATTGCGCAAATTGAAGCGGCCGAAGCGCAAGATCCATTGCTGCACAGCGCGCGGATATTGCATGAACAAGCGGGCATGTCGGGCGCGGAGATTGTCGCGCGCTACGAAGATATGCGCGCGCGGGTGGACCGGGTGGCCTTGGACGCGTTGGCCAAGCCACGGCTTGTGACCGCACAAGAGGTGATGGCGTCCATCCTGCCAGAGGAAGGCATTAAGCCGTCGCGGCCATTGCCCGATGCGGCCGCGCGCGACGCCCTTTTTGCGAAGGATGCGCGCAACCTCGCAAAGCCCGTTACCTTGGCCAAGAGCATCAACTTCGCCTTGGCGGACATCATGCTGCAATATCCCAATGTCGCCGTGTTCGGCGAAGATGTCGCGCGCAAGGGCGGCGTCTATGGCGTGACGCAAGGGCTTCAAGAAAAATTCGGTGCAGCGCGGGTGTTTGACACGCTGTTGGACGAACAGACCATCCTTGGGCTTGCCATCGGCATGGGGCATAATGGCTTTGTTCCCATCCCCGAAATCCAGTTTCTCGCCTATCTGCATAATGCAGAGGACCAGATCCGGGGCGAGGCGGCGACCTTGTCCTTCTTTTCAAACCGGCAATATCGCAACCCTATGGTCGTGCGTATTGCTGGCTTGCCCTATCAAAAGGGCTTTGGCGGGCATTTCCACAATGACAACAGTATCGCCGTGTTGCGCGATATTCCCGGCATCATCAGCAAATTAGATTACATTGCCAGCCTTGGTGTGGATGCGATTTGGGTTTCGCCCTTTTTTAAATCGCCCATGA
>CALDKP010000147.1 GCA_937898535.1 uncultured Sphingomonadales bacterium
ATGACGGTGAACCAGAACATGACGGCACCCTGATGCTCGCGGAAGCTGGCGAGCACCTCGCTGGTGTGACCGCGACGGTGGCGGCGGAACTTTGCCACAAGCTGCACGAGCGCGGCGTGCGCGACTTCCATTTCTACACGCTCAACCGGGCCGAGCTATCTTATGCCATTTGCCATTTGCTTGGAAAGCGGCCTGCTGTTGCTGCGCAGGAGCAAACGGCATGACCCCGCGTGAGGCATTTGTTGCAAGAGCGTCCAACCAGATATTAGTTTTCGACGGCGGTTATGGGACCGCCATTCAGGACTACAAATTATCAGAGGCTGACTATCGCGGGTCATTGGAACTGGCCCACGATCAAAAGGGTAATAACGACCTATTGTCCATCACACGGCCTGACGTGGTTGGCGCCATCCATAGCGCCTATCTGCGCGCTGGCGCCGACATGATTGAAACCAACACCTTCAGCGCCACGAAGATCAGCATGGCTGATTATGGCTGCGAACATTTGGTCCAGCAATTGAACATCGATTCGGCAAAACTTGCGCGCGCCTGTTGTGACGCCGCGGAAGCCGAAGACGGGAAGCGGCGCTTTGTCGCGGGCTCGATTGGACCAACGAACAAGACATTGTCTTTATCACCAGACGTCAACGACCCAGGCTATCGCGAAATCGACTTTGATTATCTCAAAGGCATCTATCGCGAACAGTGCGACGCGCTCATCGAAGGCGGCGTGGATTTCCTGCTGATTGAAACGATTTTCGACACGCTGAATGCGAAATGCGCGGCGATGGCAGCGCAGGAAGCGGCGCAAGCATCGGGCAGGGATGTGCCGTTGATGATATCCATGACGATCACCGATATGGCTGGGCGCAATCTGTCGGGACATACGGTTGAGGCATTTTGGGCCGCCATCCGGCACGTCAAGCCGCTTACCATTGGCTTGAACTGCTCTTTCGGCGCCGACCTGTTGCGTCCGCATTTGGCCGCTTTGTCAAAGCAAGCCGATGCACTTGTCATGGCCTATCCCAATGCGGGCCTGCCCAATGACCTTGCCGAATATGACGAACTGCCCGAAACGACGGCGCAGCTGATTGGCCAATGGCTGGATGACGGGCTGGTCAACATTGTAGGCGGTTGTTGCGGTACGACGCCTGCGCATATCGCCGCGATTGCCAAAGCCGTCGAAGACCGCGCCCCGCGCAGCATCCCGCAGCCACCCGTGGTCACGCGGCTTGCCGGCCTCGAACCCTTCATCATGGCCGCCTGAACTCCTTAAAGCTGAACATAAAATATGACATCCTCCTCCTCCTCCTCCTCCCGTTTCGTCAACGTCGGTGAACGTACGAACGTCACCGGCAGCGCCAAGTTCAAAAAGCTCATTCTGTCAGGCGACTATGAAGCCGCTGTCGAAGTCGCGCGCGACCAGGTCGAAAATGGCGCGCAGATTATCGACATCAATATGGATGAAGGTCTGCTCGACGCGCATGAGGCGATGACCACGTTCATCAAGCGGATCGCTGCCGAACCAGACATCGCGCGCGTACCGTTGATGATCGACAGTTCCAAATGGAGCGTCATTGAGGCGGGGCTGAAATGCGTTTCGGGTAAGCCCATCGTGAATTCGATTTCGATGAAGGAAGGCGAAGAAGCCTTTCTGCATCACGCGCGGCTGTGCATGGCCTATGGCGCGGCAGTCGTAGTCATGGCGTTCGACGAGACTGGGCAGGCTGACACCAAAGAACGCAAGGTCGAAATCTGCAAGCGTGCGTATGACTTGCTGGTCGGCATTGGTTTTCCGCCCGAAGATATCATCTTTGATCCCAATATTTTTGCGGTGGCCACGGGGATTGAAGAGCATAACAATTATGGCGTCGACTTTATCGAGGCGCTGAAAGAATTGCGTATTCTGTGCCCGCATGCTCATTATTCGGGCGGCCTTTCCAACCTGTCTTTCTCCTTCCGCGGTAACGAGCCTGTCCGCCGCGCGATGCACTCGATATTCTTATATCACGCAATCCCCGCCGGCTTGGACATGGCGATCGTTAACGCAGGGCAGTTGGATATCTATGACGATATTGATCCTGAACTGCGGGTGGCGTGCGAAGATGTGATCCTCAACCGTGACCCCGATGCCACCGAGCGCCTCATAACCTTGGCCGAGAAATATCGCGGGACAGATGTGGCGCAGGAAAAGGCGGAGGCCGAGTGGCGCGGCTGGGAGGTCAAGAAGCGGCTTGAGCATGCCTTGGTCAAAGGCATCGATGCGCATATCGTCGACGACACCGAAGAAGCGCGGCTGGCGATCAAGGCCGCTGGCGGCAGGCCTATCGAGGTTATTGAAGGCCCGTTGATGGACGGCATGAATGTCGTCGGCGACCTGTTCGGGTCGGGCAAAATGTTCCTGCCACAGGTCGTGAAATCGGCGCGCGTCATGAAAAAGGCGGTCGCGCATTTGTTCCCCTATATCGAGGCGGAGAAAGAAGTCGGCGCGAAGGGCAAGGGCAAGATCATCATGGCGACCGTCAAGGGCGACGTCCATGACATCGGCAAGAATATCGTTGGCGTTGTGCTGCAGTGTAATGGTTTTGAGATTGTCGATCTGGGCGTGATGGTCCCATGGCAAGAAATACTGAAGGCGGCGGTCGAACATGATGCCGACATGATCGGGCTATCGGGCCTGATCACACCTTCGCTGGACGAGATGGTCACCGTCGCTGAAGAAATGCAGAAAGCGGGCATGACGATGCCGTTGATGATCGGCGGCGCCACCACCTCAAAAACGCACACAGCGTTGCGGATCGAGCCTGTCTATTCGGGCCCCGTCATTCATGTGCTGGATGCCTCGCGCGCTGTGGGTGTTGCGGGCACATTGGTTAGCGATACCATGGCTGAAAAGTTCGTCGCTGACACCCGCGCCGAATATAGCCACATCCGCGATGCCCGTGCGGGCAAGACCGCAAAGCCATTGGCTTCGCTGGATGAAGCCCGCGCCAATGCGTTCGAGATTAATGAGGCGCTAAAGCCTGCCCCGCCATTACAGGCTGGCGTGCATGTCTATGACGATTGGGATCTAGCGGATCTGCGCAACTATATCGATTGGACGCCATTTTTCCGCGCATGGGAATTGCACGGCAATTACCCCGCCATTCTGACTGACGAAGTCGTCGGCGAAAGTGCAACCAGCCTGTTCGCCGATGCCAACGCGATGCTCGATAAAATCGTCAGTGAAAAATGGCTCCGCGCAAAGGGCGTTGCTGGCCTGTGGCCATGCTGGCGCGATGGCGACGATGTTGTGGTCTATTGCGAAAACACCGAAGCCCATGTCCGCCTTCCGTTTCTGCGGCAGCAAATAGCCAAGCGCGAAGGCAAGGCGAACATGTGTCTGGCCGATTTCATCAGCCGCGATGGCGACTGGATTGGCGGCTTTGCCGTGACCACTGGCCATGGCATCGGCACACATTTGGCGCAGTTCAAAGCCAATATTGATGATTATTCCGACATCATGTTGAAAGCGCTCGCCGACCGTCTGGCCGAAGCCTTTGCCGAACGGATGCACGAGCATGTCCGCACAACATTATGGGGTTACGCGCCTGACGAGCAGCTCACCATGGAGGCGCTGAACCGTGAGGAATATCGCGGCATCCGGCCCGCACCGGGCTACCCCGCATGTCCGGACCACAGCTTGAAGCCCATATTGTTCGATCTGCTGGATGCCACCCACAAAACGGGCATTACGTTAACCGAAAGCTTTGCCATGTTGCCGACCGCTGCAGTCAGTGGCTTTTATTTCGGCCACCCCCAAGCGGAATATTTTGGTGTTGCGCGGATTGGCGAAGATCAGGTTGCGGACTATGCAGCCCGGCGTAAACTCGATTTGGATCGGGCGCGGCAGTATCTGAGGCCGAACCTCAACGAATGATCTGCGCACCGTCTCATCCGGGGACGGGCCAATCAATGCTTGGTTAATCGGCTGGATTTGTTGTGCGCCATCGGGTTAATTCAATACCGAAGTGCTGAGCCTGTCGAAGCACGTCTTTCGGGATTGCGTTCAGCTCAAAAGCACCCGTCGACAGGCTCAGGGCAATGGTAGATTTTAGGGACGAAAGCCCATGAAGAAAACTGCGCTCTCTGTCCTGACCGCTTTCTGCGCGGTGGCGGCATTTGCCCAGAACCCGGCCCCTTTCCGCAATGGCGAAACCGGCCGTGGCTATGCCAGCCTTCAAAAAGCGGTTGATGGAATTGGCGGAGGCGAAGGCACGATCATCATCGCGCCGGGTACCTATCGGCAATGTGCTATCCAGAAAGCGGGCATCGTCGCATTTCGCGCTGCAGTTCCGGGCCAGACGATATTTGACGGCGCAACCTGTGAAGACAAGGCAGCTTTGGTCCTGCGCGGACAGGCTGCCAGTATTGATGGTGTTATCTTTCAGAATATGCGCGTGCCTGATGCCAATGGCGCGGGCATTCGTTTGGAAAAGGGCGACCTGACGGTTACGCGCGCCATCTTTCGCAACAGCGAACAGGGCATCTTAACGGCCGAGGACAAGGCCGGTGCAATCCGTATCGATCAATCGACCTTTTCCGGCCTTGGCCGCTGCGATCGGGGGCTGTCCTGCGCGCACAGCATTTATATCGGCGGCTATGGCAGCCTGACCGTAACCAACAGCCGTTTCGAACGCGGCAATGGCGGACATTATATCAAAAGCCGCGCGCTGCAGGTGTCGATTACGGACAACGCATTTGACGATACGCGGGGCCGCGAAACCAATTACATGATTGATTTGCCCAATGGCGCAACCGGCAACATCGCCCGCAATGTGTTCGTGCAAGGCGCAAGCAAGGAAAATTACAGCGCCTTTATCACCGTTGCACCCGAAGGCCGGACGCAAAGCAGCACTGGCCTGGCGATTAACGCCAACGAAGCGAGCATCGCCCCCGGTGTGAATCGCGAAACCGTATTTCTTGCGGATTGGTCAGGCGACCGGCTGGCGCTGGGCGGCAACCGGTTGGGCCGCGGACTAAAGCCGTTTGAGAAGCGCTAGGCGTAACGCGACAAAGACGACGTCGGACAGAGTTTTTACTGTCTGCATTGTCGCTTTAATGGCTGGTGCGGCTCGGTCTTATTTCCGCTGGTCTCAACATTGAGAAAGAACCGTGCCCGCGCTTTCGCGTGTGCGGGTACGATATTCCCAAAGCCAATCCTACATTGCAAGCTTGGAGATGCTTCCAAATATTGCAGCGGCTATCACCGCCCTTGCGCACGCCACCTGCGCACGACGCGGTCCAGTATCTCGGCTTCGCCGCCTGTTTCCAGCCATAGCTGGCTGAACAGCGGATCTTCCGATGCCGGGCGTTTTTCCGTTTCCAGATGATCGAGCGATACGCGGATTGGAATGCTGACACCTTCGCCGCAGATGATGCATTCGCGGTTACGCAAGGCGGGGATGGCATCGAGGAATCCACGCGCACCTTCGGGCATTGCTGCGCGGACAAATGCCTGATCGCGTTCGTTGTTCAATCGCATCGAAATGATCGTCCCGCATTGCGAGAGCACGCCTTCGGCCAAATCGGACGGACGCTGCGTAATCAGGCCAAGCGACACGCCATATTTACGGCCTTCCTTCGCAATCCGTTCAAGGATCGCGCGCCCCGCGCTGTCTTTGGAAACGCGATCCGACGGGATGTACCGATGGGCTTCTTCGCACACCAACAGGATTGGCCGCCGTGCTTCGTGGCGCGACCAGATGGCATAGTCAAACACCAGACGCGACAGAACCGCGACAACGGTTGATGTGATGTCGGAAGGTACGCCCGACACATCGATAATCGAAATCGGTTTGCCATTGGATGGCAGCCGGAAAAGCTTGCCGACAAACTCGGCCATTGTGTCGCCGACCAGCATGCCCGAAAACATGAAATTGTAGCGCGGGTCGGCTTTCAGTTCGTCGATTTTGCTTTTTAACCGAATGAACGGCGCCGACGACGTCGCCTTGTCGAGCTTGCCCATTTCATTCTGGATGATGTTGGTCAGGTCAGACAATAAATAAGGGATCGGCGCATCAACCGTCAGCTTGCCAATATTTTCGGCAATCCGGTTTTTGGCGCGCGCCTGCAACAGGCAGCGGGCGAGAATATCTGCATCAATTTGCCTGTCGTCGCCGCTGGAGGTGACGAACACTTCGCAATGCTCCGCAAAGTTCATCATCCAATAGGGCATGGCCAGGTTATTCACGTCGAACAACGCGCCATTCTGTTTGAACGCTGCACTATATTCGCCATGGGGGTCAATCATGACGATATGGCCTTCGGGCGCGATATCGCAGATTCTGTGCAGGATAAGCGCTACACTGGTTGATTTACCCGTACCCGTCGAACCCAAAAGCGCAAAATGCTTGCCGAGCAACGCATCGAAGTAAATGGCAGCGCGAATGTCGCGGGTCGGATAGACGGTGCCGATCTCCACATGCGGGCGGCTGTCGGCGGCATAAAGGCACAGCTCTAGCGCGGTTGCATGCGCCGAAAACACCGCGAAATTGACGCCGTCGTCGGTCAGGGTCGCGCCCATCGGCCAAGGCCGACCGGGCCCGGCCGAAATTGCGCCGCTGGTCACGGCAGCAATCCTTCATAAAGGGTTGCGTAAGCTGCGGCGGATGCTTGCCAGCCAACCGGTTGCGCCATTGCGTTCTTTTGCATCCGCGCAAACTGTGCCTTGTCGGCATAGACCGCCAGCAATTGCCGCAACGCTTGCCCAAAGGCCACGGCGTCAACTGGA
>CALDKP010000148.1 GCA_937898535.1 uncultured Sphingomonadales bacterium
GGCCCTGCGCCTGCATGAGCGCCGTACCTGTCGCCGTCTTGTTCAGCGTATCGGCGTCGAGCCCCTGGTTAATCCGCGTGATGCCGGTGCGGCTCTCGCGCTCGCCGTTCCAGAACTCCAGCACCCCGAGCGACTTGCCGATGTCGAACCCGCTGTTCAATGCCGTCGGTGCATCGCCCTTGCCGCGCACCGGAGCGCCGGGGATGACCGTCAGCAAGTCGGAGATGGTGTTTTCATTCGTGCTGCTCTCGGGCAGCCAGTACCTCGGCATGTTCGACAGGTACATGCCGTTCATGAGCTGGCGCGCGACAACCGAGCGAATGCGCTGAATGTCCATCGCCTTGTCGGCAAGCCCGTCCCCTACCAGCCTATGCGGGCGCGGGAACGGGCAAAACACCGTGAAGGGATGCTCTTCGACAATCTCGCTCGACAGGAGCTTGTCGCCGACGCGAAAGCATTTCAGCAATTCGGCAATGCCATCGCCGTCAGCGTCGATGCGGATATACTCTTCCCAAAGCTCGACCTCCTGCATGGAGGCCTGACGGTTGGCGAGCCACTGCGGATCGTAATCCTCGTCCCGCGCAATCCCCCGCCCGTCGGTCAGGAGAACATCGTCCCCCATCGGAAGCTCATAGACCGTATCGACATCGAACCCCATCTCGACAAGATCGGAGCGGGTCTTGCGGCAGACATGGGCGAGATAGTCGGCGCTGTCCTCATGGCGCGCACGACGGGAAAAACGGAATTCCTCGCTCGGTACGGTGTAATCGTAGAAATAGCGGCTCTGCTTCGGCGCGCGAACCACGACGCGGAACGTCCCGTCGCCGTTGTCGGTGATCTCGGCGTTGTCGGGAGCAAGCGCAAGATCCTCTTCGCTCTCCGCCAAATAAACCTTCTCCGAAACGGACTCTTCCGAGACCATCACCGACTTGACCACGCCGATCTTCTCGATCAACCCCGACTTGAGCCAGTCGTGCAAGACGCGATAGCCGTCCTGGTGCTGCATGAAGATTTGCTGGACCGCCTCGGTCGCCTCTTCCAGCGCGCCCTCGTCGTCCGCCCGCTTGGCCTGAAACTCGACGACGCGATCCCCCGACACAAACAGCCGCAGGACGCTGATCGTCATGTAATCGACCGCCTCTGCAACATCGGGCAGCACAATCTGCGACAGCCCATCAACCTCGTCGCCGAAGGGCTTGCCGTCGTAATATTCGATGGCCTTTTCCTGCTCGTCGGCGACGACCGTCTCATAATAGTTGCAGGCGCTTTCACCCTCTGCCTTCAAGGCGTGGACAAGCTCATCCTCGGTAAGGGGTTCTGGCTTCATGCTACCCCTTTCATCAGTCTGGACAGGTCGAGCGCTTTTGGCGCGTGGACATCGTTCGGCTTGCCGATCGCGAAGGTGCGAAAGGCATCGGCAGGATCGCTCGCCCAATCGTGAAGCGGCGTGTCCCTGTAGGATTTGAGCTTTTCGTCCCAAACGCGGCGGTAGGAACGGAGAGCATCAACCCCCTTTTCGGTCTTTTCCTTGTCGAAGCGGCATAGCGGCAGGATTTGCCGCACCTCGTTGATGTCGTTCGCCACGCTCTTCGTGCGCGGGACTACCCGAACGCCCTTAAGCCCCATGCTCTCGACCGTTTCGGCAATCGAACCAGTCGTGCTTACCAGATGCTCGTTATCGGCATCGTGGGGCAGCAGATGCTCGCCGTAATTATATGGCTTGGCGCGGACCTCTTTCACATACCAGTCGATGCCGACGCTTGTGCCGGCGAGATAGTCGATAACATCCCAACCGCCGCCGTTGGCCTGAACAAACCAGATTGCCGTCTGGTCATTGCGGCCCAAGTCCCAAGCCGTGTGGACTTGCCGCTGCGGATTGTACGGGACGAACCCGATGCGACCGTCGGCGTCCAGACGGTCGATGATCTTGGCATAATATGCCCCCGGCAGGCCTGCCGAGAAGCTCGTCATGTACTCCTGCTGGAAGATGGCCTCGCCATCCTCCTCGCCACGCTCGTCCTTCAATTCGGCCAATTCTGTGGCCAGCGTTTCGGCGGAAAACACTCCCGTTTTGTCGGCCGTCAGGCGCTCGGCGAACCAATCCTCCGACTTCTGCGCCATCTCGAACATGCGGTGCGCGTGATTGCGACCGCGCGGCGTCGTGATGAACAGCGACCACCCGCCGTTCTCTGCGAGGATTGGGCGAACCAGCGACCAAGCCTGCGGGTTACTCAAAGCCCACTCAGAAAACACCACGCCGACTGGCGGCGTGCCGACCTGAGCGTCATAATTGTCAGATCCGATAACCTGCCACGTCGAACCGCATTTGAAGCGGATCATCATATCCTGTTCGCGTGTCGTCTCACGAAGCGCCTGCGGGAATGCGTCATCAATGCGGCGGCGCCCGGTGTGCGGGTTCACCGCGTCCCAGATAGCCTTGCGCGCCTGATTCTGCTGCGGCAGCAAGTGCCAATACACCCCGACCCGCTCATGGGCCGCGCAAGCGGTAAAGTGCAGTGCCACGTCGTCCTTGCCGTGACGCCGTGGCCAAATTGGTATGGCCCTCTTCCCTCCTCCATGAAGGTAGCGCCAGAGCGGCAACTGGTAGTCCCTCGGCTGCCAGTTGTTCGGCAGCTGAATGGTGGTCATGCGGCGGGCTTGTTGATCGTTACGTTGATCGCCCCGCCACCCTCCCCGGCGAGGTCAAACTCTTTCGACATAAGACTTGCGACCATACGAGCATATTCGTTCGGCTTCTCAGCGCGCATGGCTTGCAGAACCTTGACGCCGTTCTCCTCAAAATCCTTCTGGAGTGCTTTGAAGAACTGCTCTTGCAGGATTGAACGGGCGCCCTTCGGTCTGCCGTTCGGGTTGCCGGACTGTCCCGGCTTCCACGCCGGAGCAAGGTTTGCCTCTTTCGGTGTTTTCTTCGGTGTAAGATCACCGTCACTATCAGCCATTGGCCAATCCTCTCTTTCTGCTCCGCTGGGCGGTGGGCAGTTTCGGATTGATGATGATTAAGACGCAGCCAAGCGACAGATGCGAGGCTTATCCGCCTCTATCTTGCGGATCGCTGCGCTCTTGTCGTGGTCGAATGCCGCTACGATGAAAGCAAATGGAGCACGTCGAACCGGCTGGCCGTTATCGTCGAGCAATTCAGCCCAAACGTGCCATCTGTCGCCGTGTTTAGCTTCATGTGTTCGCGACCATTGCATGGCGCGCTCCTGAATTTTACCCGCCGCCCAGCATCATCCTCTAACATGCGGAGGATTGTGCGATAGTCGATGTGCTGGCGGCGGGACCGGCGGAAAGGGACACGCCGGAAACGAGAAAGCCCCAGCGCGAATGCCGGGGCCTGTTGGCGCATTACGCCACTATGGCGCTGAGATTGCATGTCCTCGCGCCCAAGTCAATAGCTCAATCGCTCTTTCATGACGATCAAGTCGGCAACCACCCGAACAACGATCAACGCGCGGACGCTCGGCGCGGATCGGCCAAGAGCTGAGCCAACGACGCCCGCGGGTTCGTCGAAGCGAATGCAGTTCTCGAACATCTGCCAGTATTCGCGCGGCACATAGCCAGGCTCAAACTCGCCGGAAATTCCATTACCGCCGGCCACTCGTTTCAGGTCATCGCTGTAGTCCATGCGCCTCAGGATCATAGATCGGAAGAGCA
>CALDKP010000149.1 GCA_937898535.1 uncultured Sphingomonadales bacterium
GACGCTCTTCCGATCTCGGACCAGCTCAGGCAAAATGAGCCGGGCGAAAGCGCGTAATCTGTATCTGTCGGGTGAAATTCAGCCCTACGCAATCGCGGCATAAATTTACACGCGGCGGTCGAAGCGACCAAGAGCATCTTTTTATTCCCCGTCCTTACCTTTAAGTAATGATATCGCCCTAAACCGTCGGGCGTGATTAAAAAAGATGCGTCCTTCGAACTGCCAACCGATCTGTCTTACAAGGCGTTGCTTGGTCTAGCCGATCCTGTCGGGCTTGATGGCGACGTGATGCGGAACATTCAGGCGCGGTCGATTCAACAACGCACGACAATGCGCGTGGCATTGAACCTTTTCTTCGCGATTATGGCATTGGTTTTATATCGCGGAATTGCGCCAGCATGGGCTTTGGCGTCATGGGGTGTGCTCTTTTGCGTCTTTCATCTTTTCTCCTTTTATAAATTTGGAGCCAAGTGGGCTTGGGACAAGCCGCATTACAATCGCGAAGACGTAAAGCGACTGTACACGCATTCCGGGATTACCGCCGCGATGTGGGGGTCTGCCTTCGTTCTTTTGGGTGCAAGCGGTACGATCATGGAGATGCTTGGACTGTGGTCCATCGTGCTTGGCATGATGGTATATTCATCCTTGCTTTTGCCGACAGTCCCCATGGCGGCAACGATATTCATTGGGGTGACGAGCTTATGCGCAAGTTTGGGCTTTGTTTATCACGGTGGCTATTTTTTAGCGGTCGCCTCCTGCGGGATCGGCGCACTTCTTATTTTCGCGTGCCTGCGGTCCGCACGTGCGCTAATCTTGTTCGAAGTTGCAAACAGCATTGCCCAGGAAAAATCGGAAACCGTGAGCTTACTCCTGCGGGAGTTTGAAGACAGCGGTGCCGACTGGCTCTGGCAGACCGATGTCTCGCGCTGCGCAACCCACGTATCACCGCGCTTTGCGTATGCGCTTGGCGAAGAGGCAAAAGCGGTCGAAGGACAGCCGCTATTAAAGTTGATCGCTGGTGACGCATGGGAAGGCGGACAATATCCGGCAGAGCTGCACCAGCTGGCCGATCGCCTTAAGCGCCGCGAATCTTTCAGTAACCTCATTGTCCCTGTGACATTTAAAGGTGTGCAGCGGTGGTGGGAATTGTCTGCATCGCCGCGTCATTCTGAAGACGGCGGTTTTCTTGGGTTTCGTGGTGTTGGTTCGGATGTGACCGAACAACGTGAGTCCGCAAATAAAATCTCGCATCTGGCACGCTTTGACACGCTCACCGGGCTTCCCAATCGTCTACAATTGACCGAGACTTTAGCTGATGCGTTGCAAGAGGCGGAAAAATGGCGGCGTCGTTGCGGGTTCTTGATGATCGACCTGGACCGGTTCAAGGCCGTGAATGATACCCTCGGGCATCCGGTAGGCGACCGCTTGCTTGCGCAAGTCGCGCGCCGGTTGCAGCTTATAATGACGGACAATGAATTGTGCGGGCGTTTGGGCGGTGACGAATTCGCAGTTGTTATTAAAGATGCGAACGACAGCAAATATGTCGCGACACTTGCCCGACGCATCATCGACAGCCTGTCACGGCCATATGATGTTGACCAGAACACATTATTTATTGGAGCAAGTGTTGGAAGCGCCCTTGGGCCAGCGGATGGACGCACCGTTGAATTGCTGATGCGCAGTGCTGACTTGGCCCTGTATCGTTCGAAAGATGAGGGCGGCAACACGCATCACAATTACCAGCATAAGCTTCATGCGCACGCCGAAGAACGCCGGTTGATGGAGTTTGAATTGCGCGCAGCGCTTGAGCGCGAACAATTCCATGTTGAATATCAGCCAGTGGTTAACGCCAGCGGTAGAAATGAGCTTGTCGGTTTTGAGGCCTTGCTGCGTTGGAACAACCCGAAATTCGGAAGTGTTTCGCCGGCTAAATTCATTCCAGTGGCAGAGGATGCGCGGTTTATCGTTGGCATTGGCGACTTCATTCTGCGGCGGGCGTGTAAGGATGCCATGAGCTGGCCTGAATCAACCTGCGTGGCGGTCAACATATCGGTTGATCAGCTGACCAGCACAAACTTCGTTGAAACGGTGGCATCAGCATTGCACGAAAGCGGTCTTCCCGCGTCGCGGCTCGAACTTGAAGTAACCGAAAGCATTTTCCTCAGAGACGGGACGCTGGCTGTGCAAGTGCTTGACCGGATCCGGGGCCTTGGCATCAAATTGTCGCTCGATGACTTCGGTACTGGATATTCGTCACTTGGATATTTGCGCAACGTGCGTTTTGACACAATCAAAGTTGACCGCAGTTTTGTGCAGGGCGCAGCCAAGAATAAGGCCGAAAGCGTGGCTATCATTCGCGCCGTTGTCGCGTTGGCCGATAGTTTGAATATCGCCACCACGGCAGAAGGTGTTGAGACCGAGAGCGAACTGGCAATGATCCAACAGCTTGGCTGTCAAAAAATTCAGGGATATTATTTTGGGCGGCCGATGGTTTTCGCCGACAGCCTTGAATTGTTTAAAGG
>CALDKP010000150.1 GCA_937898535.1 uncultured Sphingomonadales bacterium
ACAAGGCATTTGAATTGATGCACGCGGGGACAAGCATCCGCAGTGTCGTGGTGTTTTAATCTAGGGAGAAGTAATAATGTATAGTCATATGATGGTGGGCAGCAATGATATTGCCCGTTCGAAAAAATTCTACGACGCAACCTTCGTTGCCATGGGCGGAAAGCCCGGCATTCAGGACCCGAAGGGTCGTTTGATCTATATGCACAATGGTTCCCTCTTCCTTGTCACGCCACCGATTGACGGCAACCCGGCCACGCATGGCAATGGCTGCACCATCGGTTTTGCGATGACCCCCGAATTGGCTGATGCCTGGCATCAGGCTGGCGTCGAAAATGGCGGCGAAGCGATTGAAGATGCACCCGGTATCCGCGAAGGCAATGGCATGAAAATGTATCTGGCCTATCTGCGTGATCCGGATGGTAACAAGCTATGCGCTCTGCACCGTGTTACTGACTGATAGTGTTACCATCATGAACGATGCCGAAGCGCAGCTTTATAAAGATTTGGCCGCGCTCGGCATTGCTTATGAAAAGCATGAACATGCGCCGGTATTCACGGTGGCGGAGAGCGAAGCGCATAATCGCGACATTGCCGGCGCGCATACCAAGAATCTGTTTTTGAAAGACAAAAACGGCGCATTTTTTCTGGTCACTGTCCCTGCCGATGCCCGCGTTGATTTAAAGGCGTTGCCATTGGCCATCGGTTGTGGCCGAATCAGCTTTGGCAAAGCCGAAGATATGGAACGGCTGCTTGGCATTACGCCGGGGGCCGTCACAGCTTTGGCCGCAATCAATGATAAAGATTGTGCTGTCCAATTCGTGCTTGATGCTGCGTTGGCGCAAGCCGACATTATCAATTGCCACCCACTGCGAAACAGCGCGACTTTAAGCATTGCGACCGGCGATCTTATGCGCGCGCAAACCTATTGGCAGCACCCACCCCAGATTATTTCCATCCCGACATTGGAGCCCGCATGACTTTCGAAACCGTCTCTCAAAATACCGCCTTTGGTGGCGTGCAGGGTGTTTATAAGCACCATTCATCCGCCACCGGCACCGACATGACTTTTTCAGTCTATGTCCCGCCGCATGAAGAAGGCCAGATTTTGCCAGTGGTGTGGTTTTTGTCGGGCCTGACCTGCACCCATGCAAATGTGACCGAGAAAGGCGAATTCCGCCGCGCATGCGCAGAGCTGGGTTTGATTTTCGTGGCGCCGGACACCAGCCCGCGCGGTGAAGGCGTGCCCGACGATGCCGATGCCGCCTATGATTTTGGTTTGGGTGCCGGATTTTACGTCAACGCCACCGCTTCGCCTTTCAACACGCATTACCGGATGCAAGATTATATTGAGCGCGAATTGCCTGATATCATCGCCGCGCACTTCCCGGCGGATATGCAACGGCAAGCCATTATGGGGCATTCCATGGGCGGGCATGGCGCGCTGACGATCAGTCTGCGCAACCCCGGCAAGTATAAGTCGACATCAGCGTTTTCGCCTATTGTTTCGCCGCTGAACTGCCCTTGGGGTGAAAAGGCGTTGGGTGGTTATCTGGGTGAAGACCGGGCGCAATGGCGCGCATATGACAGCGTCGCTCTGTTGGCAGATGGCGCACGCTTGCCTGACCTGTTGGTTGACCAAGGTCTGGCTGACAATTTCCTCGAGGCGCAGCTTAAGACGCACCTGCTCGTCGAACAATGTGCCGCAGTTGGCCAGCGTGCCGAAATTCGCATGCAGCCGGGTTATGACCATAGCTATTATTTCATCTCGACCTTTATGGCCGAACATCTCGCTTGGCATGCGGAACGGCTAAACGGCTAAAGCCTTGGGCATTGTCGATTCAGTTGCGCATATGAAGATCCCGACAGATCGCCCTTATGTGCTGCTCGACGATGCCCGCATGCACGGTGCGTCGCCTGCACGATTATATACCGACCCGGTTGAAATATTGACCGCCAACAGAGTTGATGAAGTCGATGCTGTGGTTGATGCCTTGCGTGATGCGCAGCGGGGCGGGCTTCATGCCGCGGGGTTTTTGGGCTATGAATGTGGGCAGCATTTCCTCCCCAATCTTGGGCAGGAACGCAGCGGGCCACTGGCGTGGTTCGGTTTGTTTCGAAGCTACAGCACAATTTCGGCAGACGTCGTGCCGTCATATCTACCCGATCCGGCGGGTGCATGGTTGTCGGAATTGCGCCCCGCGATTTCGCGCGCAGAATATGCAAATGCTTTTGCGTCTGTTCAGGATTATATTCATGCCGGAGACATTTATCAGGCCAATCTGACCTTTCCGCTTTCGGCCGATTACGCGGGCGATCCGCTGGCCTTATATGCGGCGCTGCGCAGTCGTGCGAAGGCGGGCTATGGCGGTGTCATCTATACGGGGGATGCGCATTATCTATCCTTTTCGCCCGAACTGTTTTTCGCGCTGAAAGACCAACGCGTGACGACAAAACCGATGAAAGGTACGGCACAAAGGCAGGCCGACCCGCAACGGGATAGCGATGTCGCGGAGCTCTTGCGCA
>CALDKP010000151.1 GCA_937898535.1 uncultured Sphingomonadales bacterium
AAATCGGTAAATGTGCCGTCACGCAAACTGTCAATCGTTTCAGTAATAGACTGAGCCTCGAGCACTTCATTGCGCTGCGCATACAGAACTTTACGCTGATCATTCGCAACGTCATCGTACTCAAGCAACTGCTTACGCACGTCAAAGTTGCGGCCTTCAACTTTCCGCTGTGCGGATTCGATTGAACGCGACACCATCCCCGCTTCGATCGGCTCACCTTCAGGAAGCTTCAGCCTTTCCATGATCGCGCGCACACGGTCGCCCGCAAAAATACGCATTAACGGATCTTCAAGCGACAAGTAGAAACGCGATGAACCTGGATCGCCCTGACGACCCGCACGGCCGCGCAACTGGTTATCGATACGACGGCTTTCATGGCGCTCTGTCGCCAGAACAAACAAGCCGCCCGCTTCAAGAACCTTTGCCTTTTCAGCAGCGATTTCGGCTTTCAATGCTTCGATTGCGGCATCGCGCTCCGGGCCTTCCGGCACATCACGCAATTCATCTTCCAGACGGAATTCAAAGTTACCGCCCAGCTGAATATCTGTGCCGCGTCCAGCCATGTTGGTGGCGATTGTTACACTACCGAAACGACCGGCCTGCGCCACAATATGCGCTTCGCTCTCGTGGAAACGCGCATTCAGCACGCTGTGCTTCACATTTTCCTTTTCCAGGAACTCGGAAAGCAATTCGGATTTTTCGATGGAAACAGTACCAACCAAAACGGGCTGGCCTCGCTCATTTGCTTCACGAATGGTCTTCGCGATGGCACCAAATTTGTCCTGCGTATTTTTATAGAACTGGTCGTCTTCATCAATGCGTTGCACGGGCAAGTTGGTCGGAATTTCCACGACGTTCAGCTTGTAAATTTCGTGGAATTCACCGGCTTCGGTCGCCGCGGTCCCGGTCATGCCCGACAATTTGGGATACATCCGGAAATAGTTCTGGAAAGTGATTGTTGCGAGCGTCTGGTTCTCTGGTTCAATATCGACGCCTTCTTTGGCTTCGACTGCCTGATGCAAGCCGTTTGACCAGCGGCGCCCGTCCATCATGCGACCTGTGAATTCGTCGATGATGATGACCTTGCCATCTTTGACAATGTAATCAATGTCGCGCTTGAACATCACATTGGCTTTGAGCGCCTGATCCAGATGGTGCACAACCAAGGTATTTTCATAATCATACAGGTTGGAGCCAGTCAGCAACCCTGCGTCCTCAAGCAAGCGCTCAGCCTTTTCGGTGCCGTCTTCGGTCAACGTGACGTTGCGGCTCTTTTCGTCTTTTTCGTAATCGCCGTCGTCAAGTTGAAGGACAACCGCATGCACCTGCATATATAATTCTGATTTATCATCGGTTGGGCCGGAGATAATCAGCGGCGTCCGCGCTTCATCGACCAGAATTGAGTCCACTTCGTCGACAATCGCAAAGTTAAATGGACGCTGCACCATTTGTGCGCGTTCATATTTCATGTTGTCGCGCAAATAGTCGAAACCAAGCTCGTTGTTGGTCGCGTAAGTGATATCACAGTCATAAGCGGCACGGCGTTCATGCTCGGGAATGTTGGGAACAACAACGCCCGTGGTCAGCCCAAGAAAGCCGTAAATCTTGCTCATCCATTCGGCGTCACGGCGCGCCAGATAGTCGTTCACGGTTACAACATGGACACCCTTGCCTTCAATCGCGTTCAGATAGCACGCCAAAGTCTCGGTTAGCGTCTTGCCTTCACCGGTGCGCATTTCGGCAATTTCGCCGCGATGGAGCACGATACCGCCGACCATCTGCACGTCGAAATGGCGCATACCCATGACACGCTTCGACGCCTCGCGCACCGTCGCAAATGCCTCAGGCAAAATATCATCCAGCGTTTCACCGGCAGTCAGGCGGTCACGGAAAATCTGGGTCTGACCCTTCAACCGCTCGTCATCCATGACCGAAATTTGGTCTTCGAGCGCGTTGATCTTGTCGACGATCTTC
>CALDKP010000152.1 GCA_937898535.1 uncultured Sphingomonadales bacterium
GGCCGCACTACCGGCATGTTCCTCGGCCGGGTCAGCGATGTAGGTATATGGCACGAAAAGGGCGCCAGCCTGTTCATACTTGGATCAGATCACGACTTCCTATTGCAGGGCGCCGCGCGATTGGCGGAGGCAGCTAAGGCTTAAGGTCGAGCTCCGTAATCAATCACCTCACCCGCCAACTGCGATGCCATAGCGGCGTGATCGATCGCGGTCTCGTCGGCGTTGCCGGTAAACACACTGCTACCAATCAACCGCACACGCCTCCCGCTGGCATGATGACCATGCACGCGCCAAAGGATTGCAGTTTGCTGCCCCCCAACAATCGCATGTTCAAAATAGAATGTTGCGTCGGGTAGCGCACGGATAAGCGCAGGAAGCCAGGCGTGGTCATAGAGATTGAAAGCGCGGCCGTTCCATGCCTGATGCAGCCAATTTGCGATGTCGCGGGCGCCTTCTGGAAAGCCGAGGGGAAGGATGGCTTTATCGCCTGCGTCATATTGACCTTGTCCGCTGCGCAGTTCGCCAAGGGGTGGATGAATGTGCGTTGCGGTTTTAATCTCTCCGCGATCTTCGATCACAACTTCGCGTATAACACGGCTTGCTTCGCGCCAAACCCAACGATGACCATGCCAGCTATGATTTGGGCCATTGACCTTGTAAGCGATCATCTCACCGAGATCTGCGGTGATCGTGATATCGGCGGCGTCCTCACGTACCCAAGCAGCAGTGATGGCGTCGCGGCCTTTGATGATACCAAGGCTATCTTCGCGGGTGGCGCGGTGGACATGGCTATCGGCGAGGCTGGCATAGGCCCGGTCGCGGCGCAGCTCGATTTCAAGGGTAGCTAAGGCACTCAAAGTCCGCCCTCCATCTGACGCATCGTGGCAACTTCATCGAACACCGTCACTTCATCGACAATTAAACCGTGCGCAATTCGCCAATGCGTGACGGCGAGAATATAGATCGGCTCGCCGGTAGCTGCGCCGTAAAGCGCGCCGCCATCATGCGTGCCGGTCAGTTCCCAACGCACGGCGATCATGTCATCAACTGCAGCCACATGCTGGATGTTGATCCGCGCATCGCCGAAGCTACCGATGATCGCGGTGAACCAGCCCGCAATCTCACCCCAACCGAAGAGCCGTCGTCCGCCCGGGCCGCTCCAATGTGCTGCAGGTGAATAGGCCTCTCGCACGCGGCCAAATCGGCGCTGTGAGACAATCTGATCGAAAACGGCATGCGCAAAATCACGCGGGTCGTTCTGCGGATTGGGCAGGGCTTCGTTGGTGAAGGTGCTGAACGGCACGTCCTGTATACGCGCCATCGCTGCTAAGCGCCACTCTGCGCGACCGCCCATGGCTTTGTCTGCGGCTGCGTGCGTGCGTGCGACTTCACGCGGATGAAAACCGAGCTGAAGCGCCATATGGCTATAATCACGAACCAGCCATTCCTCGATGATCATGTTTTCTTTGCAAAGGCAATCCGCAATGGTCGTAAACGTAATCCGTTTGCCAGTCGCTGGGCCAAGTTCGGATGTACCGAGATTGGTGGCCGTGCTGGTGATGCGGTGGGACGATAGATACGCTCCATATCCTTCATCAGACCAAATCACGGCCTCACCGGTTAATGTCCGGTCAGGGAAGGCAGACAATGTGCGAGATGTTCCCGCGATCACGCCGTCCATACCAATCGCGGGCCCTGTCATCATATGAACCACTATGTCGCTGCCATAATGCGTGGCGATCAGGCCAACATCCTTTTGCTCCCAGATACGGTGTGTGCAACGCAGGATATAGTCGACGATGTCGGCATAGGTCGGGTCGCACGAGCCACGCCCATCCGCCCACACGATAAGCACATTCAGGACCGGCCGGAACTTGCTCGGCACGTCATCCCATAG
>CALDKP010000153.1 GCA_937898535.1 uncultured Sphingomonadales bacterium
CATCAACGTCATATGACCACAAAGGCAGCTGTTCCAAAACCGCTGCGCGATCCGCTTCATCGAGTCTTGAAACCTGCATAACGTCATCCTGATTTTGCAATTGATGGAATTCATGCCTAAGTCGCCATATGTCGTCACGTCAAGCATCCTTGCCGTCCATCAACGTTGACAATGTCGCGGTTATCCGCGGCAACCGGCTCGTGCTGCGCGGGCTTTCGGTTACTGCGCGCAGTGGTGATATTATTTGGGTCCGTGGCGCAAATGGTTGCGGCAAATCCACGTTGCTTCGGCTCATCGCCGGTCTTTTGTATGCTACAGCCGGTTCGATAAAGACGGAAGGCCGGATTGCCCTCGCCGATGAAAACCTTGCGCTTGATGCAAATTTGACCGTCGAAAAAGCCCTCATGTTCTGGGCCGATATGGATGGTGCTTCTGCGGAGGAACGACGCGCAGCACTGGCGGACATGGATTTGCAAGGCCTTGCACAGGTTCCCGTACGCTTTCTGTCGACCGGCCAGCGCAAGCGCGCCTGTATCGCACGCGTTCTTGCGTCGAAGGCGGACATCTGGTTGCTCGACGAACCCTATAATGGCTTGGACAGCGCGAGCTGCGCCCGGCTTGACCAAGCCATTACGGCGCACACCGCAACCGGTGGCATAGTGCTCGTCGCTGCCCACCAGCCGCCATCAATTAACGTGGCGCACAGCCTCATTCTCGATAGGCCCGAGGCAAACGCATGAAGGCATTTGCAGCCTTGGTTGCGCGCGAGGTGCGTTTGGCATGGACGGGCGGCGGGCTATGGCTGCCGGTGGTATTTTATCTTGCGGTTGCGACGCTGTTTCCGTTTGTGACAGGGCCTGACAAGGCACTCCTTGCACGCACGGGCGGCGGCATATTGTGGATTGCAGCGTTACTGGCGACGCTCCTGCCGATTGAGCGGCTTATACTTCCCGACCGGCAAGCGGGCATATTGGATCAGCTGGCGCTGCGCGGCTGGTCGGACGAATTGGTCGCGACCGCCAAAATCATTGGCCAGATTTTTGCATTCGCCCTTCCGCTTCTTCTCGCGACGGTCGTGGGTTCCGCGCTGATCGGATTGCCTGAGACACAATTGGGGACGCTGTTGCTTGGCCTTGCCTTAGCACTGCCCGCGCTTTCCGGGCTGTCGGTCACCATCGCAGCGCTGACGGCGGGTCTTAGCGGGGCGAGCGCGCTGGGCGGGCTGCTGCTCGTGCCCATCACGATACCGCTGCTGATCTTTGGCGCAGGCACATTGTCGGAAAATCCCGGCAACGCGATGCAGCTGCTCGCCGCGACTGCGCTCGCAATTACCGCCTTATCGCCCTTTGCAGCCGGCGCGGCGTTACGCGCAGGCCGCACTTAAGGAAAAACCTTACCTGTCGCAGGACTCATTTGCGGCCCCGTCGTCAGACACATTACCGAGCCGCGATTTTCTGCGCATAGCCGTCGGCAACCATCGCTTCGACCATGTCGAACAGCTTTTCGGGATCCTGCGCACGCAGCACGGGAATGCCTGCCTCCATCCCTTCGGCGATAACGATTTCCCGCTTTCCGGCATCAACCGCATCCCAAATCGTGGTTGCGACGATGTCTGGATCGATGCCGTTATCGATGGCGGCATCGCTCGTGCCACGCACCGTTCCGTCGGCATTCAATGCATTGCGCGATACGTTGGTCCGCACAGAACCCGGCGCGACAACGAGCACTTTGACGCCCTGCCCTGCAACTTCGCTGCGCAACGCATCGGCATATCCGATCAACCCGTGTTTCGCCGCGCAATAGGCAGTCCGCATAGGGATGCCTGCTTTACCGGCGACACTGGAGATCATGACAATCTGGCCATGTCCATTGGAAACCAAATGCCCCAAAAGCGCTTGCGTCAGCGCGATCGGCGCGAGCAAGTCCACATCAACGATCCGCTGGTAAACCGACAGATCGGTGTCGATGGCGGGTGACCGCTGCGAAATGCCCGCATTGTTGACCAACACATCACATCTGCCAAAACGAGTTTGAACAAACTGACCCATCTTGGCAACTGCATCGGGATTGCCTATATCGCACTGAACCTGAATCCCTTGCTCTGATTCTTCTGGCGTTTCACCATAACTCACATCAACCATCACCACCGTAGCGCCCATTTGTTTGAGTTGCTCGCAAATGGACAGACCCAAACCACCTGCAGCGCCTGTGACGACGGCGACTTGGTTAACAAGGGCATTGGTATCAAAACTGTTGGGTGTACTCATGTTTATTTGTTTAAGCTCGTATTTGATCAGTTTACAAATTCTGTAGCGAGAAGGTGTGTGCTGGCGTTGAAGTTAACCATTGGATTGCCGTAGGCATGCGAAGATTTCTGAACTTTGCCGACGATCAGAAAGTGAGTACCTAATTTTTGCGTCAAAACAATCTCACAGTCAAGACTGGCGAGGGCATTTTGAAGAACGGGTACCTCTTGTTCATTGAGCTGCCAATGACCTGTGTTGAATCGAGCGGTGCCCTGAGGCTGCTGCAAAAAAACGGACATCAGGTCTCTGTGATCTTCACCCAATATGTTTGCAACGAATCGGCCGCTTTTCAATAGCGTGGTATGGATCGATGAGTTTTGATGGGCAAAAAAGCCGACCATGGGCGGATCGGCGGAAACAGAAGTAAGGCTTGAGACAATCATGCCTGCAACATCGCTGTTAAAGGCTGTCGTGATTGCGGCAATGCCTGCAGGCAAAGCTCGCATGGCCGCTTTGAAGTCGTCCGCAGAGATCAAGGCCTCATTTTTTTTGACAATCAGATGCGCTCGAATCTCCCCTGA
>CALDKP010000154.1 GCA_937898535.1 uncultured Sphingomonadales bacterium
TTCTTCGGCGAGGACATCTTCATCGCGATCGGTTCGATCCTGCTGATGAAGGGCTTCATGGCGCAGAACGGGATCGAACTAACCCCGTTCGAACTTTCGGTCTGGGCGATCCCGACCGCGATTGCGGCGTTTCTGATACATGGTTTCAGACTCTGGCTGCTTGACCGCCGCTTAAATGCCCAAGCGACATCTGTGACCGCAAAGGACGAAGCAGCATGATTACGCTGACGTGGGTCTATGTCATCGCCGGCGTCGCTTTTGCGGCATTCGCGGTGTTCAACCTCATCGACAAAGCCAATCCGCGCCGCTTTGGCAATGCCGCCTTTTGGGGGCTGATGGCCGTGAGCATGTGGGCAGGCGATCTGCTGGGTGATTTCGGCAATGGGCTGCTTGTGCTCGCTTTGGTGGCGATTGCTGGCTTCGGCGGGCTCGGCAAGACAAAGACGGACGAAGTTCCGGAGGCGACCAAAAATCAGCGCGCGGCAAAATATGGTAATGGCCTGTTCGCGATAGCGCTGGTCATTCCGGCCACCGCGCTTGCGGGCACATTTCTGTTCAAACAATTCCCCGCATATTTCGATGTAAAGCAAGTGACGCTGATCTCATTGGCTCTGGGCGTATTGCTTGCGCTTGCGGTGGGTCATGCGTGGTTGCGTGCCACGCCTGCATTGCCGCTGTCGCAGGGTCGGCGCTTGATGGATTCGGTCGGTTGGGCGGCGATATTGCCGCAAATGCTTGCAAGCCTTGGCGCCGTGTTCGCGTTGGCGGGCGTGGGCGATGTCGTGGGCGGAGTGATCCAGCAAGCCATTCCCGCAGGCAGTCTTGCCGGTGCGGTCATTGCGTTCGGTGTGGGGATGGCGTTGTTCACGATGATCATGGGCAATGCCTTTGCCGCATTTCCGGTGATGATTGCTGCGATTGGTATGCCATTGCTTATCAAGCAATATCATGGCGACCCAGCGATCATCTGCGCTATCGGTATGCTTGCCGGATTTTGCGGGACGCTGATGACGCCGATGGCCGCAAACTTCAACTTGGTACCGGCTGCTTTGCTCGAACTAAAAGACGAAAATGCGGTCGTCAAAACGCAAATCGCAACGGCTGTGCCGCTGCTCATTGTCAATATTGCACTCATTTATTTTCTGGCGTTCCGATGACCCATTTAACTCCCACAATCGCTTCGCAATTTGCGCGCACCACGCTCAGCCATTTGGGAAAACCATATCCCTATAAAATGGATCTCGTGCTGAACGGGCCTGAGGACGCGCGCGTGCCGTCCGTGTTCCACCCTATCTTCCACGGTAGCTTTGACTGGCACAGCTGCGTTCATGGCTGGTGGCAAATCATGCGTCTTGCGCGGTTGTTTCCGGATATGCCCGAAACGGCTGCCATTTACGCACGCGCCAACGAAATGCTGGTGCCTGAGAAGGTTGCGGGTGAGCGTGCCTTTCTTGACCGGCCAATGTCTGCAGGTTTTGAACGTCCTTATGGTTGGGCGTGGCTGCTGGCATTGCATGCAGAACTCGAACGCCATGATGGCCCGTGGGCCAGCGCGCTAGAACCGCTTGCGCTAGCCTTTGCGGAGCGATTCCATGCGTTTCTGCCAAAGCTTACCTATCCCTTACGCGTCGGCACGCATTTCAACATTTCGTTTGCGCTGGTGCTCGCTGGTGAATGGGCCGAAAATCGCGATCCAGTCTTGTCTGACCTTATTACGGCGAAAGCAAAAGGCTGGTTTTCGGGCGACCGAAACTGCCAAGCATGGGAACCCGGCGGTGACGAGTTTTTGTCATCAGCATTGACCGAAGCGCTTTTGATGAGCCGGGTCTTATCAAAAGCCGCGTTTCAGACATGGTTTGACGCGTTCCTCCCCGAAGCCGTTGCGGGCCGTCCAGAGAGCCTGTTTACGCCTGCCATTGTTTCGGACCGTAGCGACGGGAAGATCGCACATCTCGACGGATTGAATCTAAGCCGCGCGTGGTGCTGGCGCGCGATTGCTGCCCGGCTTGGTCCGCAGCACCCCGTTTCGCCCGTGGCCGAACGAACTGCGCTTGAACATCTTGATGCCAGCCTGCCGGATGTCACTGGTGACTATATGGGCGAACACTGGCTCGCGACATTTGCGCTGCTCGCTATTCAGCCGCGCGAGACATGATGAAACCTGCGCCGCTATCGGGCTGAAAATTTCAGTCCGATCCAGAATATCCGCGGTGTTCCCAGGTCGATGGACGTTCCCACTTTACGGGTTACAACCTCTTCATTGAGGATATTCTCCACCCGGCCGGTCAATGTGATCCGCCGGGTGAGGGGGATTTGTGCAAAGCCGTCAAGGGTTAGCGCGGATGGCAAAATATTTGCCTCAAGATCATCTTCGAATTGTGCGCCGACATAACGGGCTGTTGCGGACAATATGGCGTCGGTGCTTGGCGTCCACCGGACGGTCGCATTTGCGGCATGCCGGGGGCTTTGTGCAGGTGTGAGCCCGTTGAGCCCGCTGGCGATGCCTGATGCGCGCACTTTGCTGTGGCTGAACGCGTAAGACGCGGCAACGCTGACCGCACCAAATTGCGCTTCGCCGCTGAGCTCAATGCCCTTAGCAATGACAGCATCGACATTGCCGCGCTGGCGCAGGTTGTTGCCAATCGTGACGTTGGCGATGGCGTCGTTGAGCCTGTTGTAGAACAATGTTGCGCCAAGGGTCACGCCAGTGGCGGGCCGGACATCAAACCCCGCCTCAACACCGCGCAGCTTTTCCACGTTCAGCGCTTCATTGGCGCGCGTTGCGACGGGGAAGACGGTGAACGGGCGGTAGAGTTCATTCAGCGTTGGTAAGCGAAAACCAGTATAGGCCGCGGCACGGAGCGCAACGCCATCGGTTGGCGCATATAGTGCCCCGACCCGTGCGCTGGACTGCCAATTTGTGCGATCGGCAAAGACATCATCGCGCACGACGGTTCCGTTGGTGGCGCGCTCTGCAAAAAAGCCATTGTCGATGGTCCAACGGTCTGCGCGGATGCCGCCGGTCAGCGTCAAATTGCCAATCGTCGTATCATTCTCGGCGAAAACACCAAATGTCGCGCTGTTGCCGCCGGCGTTGCGCCGTGCGGTGACGAGGCCGGTGACGCCGCTATACACATCCTCAAACAGCTCGCCTTCGGATAACCGCGCATCGACGCCCATGCGCAATTGATGATCGCCGCCGACGGGTGGCCGGACCTCAATTTTGCCGCCGACCCCAGTGGATGGCGTGTTGCGTTGGTCGAGTGTTTTGCGGAAGGACGTTGCGCTGATCACGATGTTGGTAAAGTTGCGCGCCTGAACATAGGCCAGCGCGTCGACTTGCCAGCGGCCCTGCGACACGATGCGGATGCTCGCGTCCTGTCCTTCGGAGCTGCTGTCTGCGCCTGCAAAGCGCACGGTGCGATTATCCTGAAACAGCAGTCCACGGAATTGCAATTCAACCCCGTCCGCCAACGGTGCAACGGCGCGCAATCCGGTTGACCAGCTGTCGTAGGCGGCGCGGACGTCGGTTGGCTGGCGGGTTGCGCTTGGCGCTGTGTAAAACCCGTCGCCGCGATCCCACCGACCCGATATGCTGACAAATCCGGCACCGAGGTCAGTTGCGAGGCCAGCGGAAAGCTCGCTAGCGTTGCCGCTGCCGTAAAAGGCCGACAATGCCGCGTCGGGTAGGTCGGTCCGCCCCGCGCTGTTTAGCTCGATGGTCCCTGCGACGGCCCCTGCACCAAAGGCGCCATTACCGCCGCCGCGCGTGACGCGAATGGACGATAAACGGTCGGGGGTCATTGCGCTAAAGGGAATGTAACCAAAAAACGGGTCTGCCTGAGGCACCCCATCAAGCAGCACCAGCGTGCGGCTTGACGCATTGCCACCAAGCGCGCGCAAGGTGGCCCCTTGCGCCGATGGATTGGCTGACCGGCTGTCCGAACGCCGGAACTGTTGGAAGCCCGCGACATCCGCGAGGATGTTTTCGATGCGGCCAGAAGCTTCGCTGGTTAAGCGCGTGCGGTCGATTTCGACGGAACCGTAAGCGGGATCACCCTTCGTCTGGTCGAGCCCTTTTCCGGTGACGATGATCACCGGCTCGGCAGCCTCCTGCGCATAAGCGGCAGGCGCACCGATGACGAACGCCAGTAGCGAGGTCCGAGCCAATAGCGTGATCATGCAGGTTCCCGAAAAAATGAAGGATAAGGATATTGCGGCGTTCTGAAGCCCATATATGCACCGTCACCAATTTTTGAACCATAATATACCAAGGTTGCATTAATGGTCCGACACGGGCATTGGCGGCGCACGGAATTAGGAGAAAAGCTATGCGTCAAATCGATCATTTCATTAGCGGTGGCACGGGCGCCAGCGCATCGCGTTTTGGCGACATAATGGATCCAAACAATGGCGGCGTTCAGGCGCGTGTTGCATTGGGCGATGCCGCTGTTTTGGAACGTGCGGTGCAGGCAGCATTGGCGGCGCAACCTGCGTGGGCGATGACCAACCCGCAGCGCCGTGCGCGCGTAATGTTCGAATTCAAACGCTTGGTTGAAGCCAATATGGACGATCTCGCGCATATGCTGTCGTCCGAACATGGCAAGGTCATTGCAGACAGCAAGGGCGACATTCAGCGCGGGTTGGAAGTCATCGAATTTTGCTGCGGCATCCCGCATGTTATGAAGGGCGAATATAGCCAAGGCGCCGGCCCCGGCATTGACGTATATTCGATGCGCCAACCCATCGGCGTCGGCGCAGGTATTACCCCCTTTAACTTCCCCGGCATGATCCCCTTGTGGATGTGTGGCCCCGCCATTGCGACGGGCAACGCGTTCATCATCAAGCCAAGCGAGCGCGACCCAAGCGTTCCTGTGCGCTTGGCCGAACTGTTTATCGAAGCTGGCTTGCCCGAAGGCATTTGTCAGGTCGTGCATGGCGACAAGGAAATGGTCGACGCCATTCTGGACCATCCAGCGATCGGCGCGGTCAGCTTTGTCGGTTCCTCCGACATTGCGCATTATGTTTACAATCGCGGCGTTGCCAATGGCAAGCGTGTGCAGGCCATGGGCGGCGCGAAGAACCATGGCATCGTCATGCCCGACGCAGACCTGGACCAAGTCGTCAATGATTTGGCTGGCGCTGCCTTTGGTTCAGCCGGTGAACGCTGCATGGCGCTTCCTGTCGTCGTGCCAGTTGGCGACGACACTGCAGAGCGTTTGAAGGCGAAGCTCATTCCTGCAATACAAGCATTGCGCGTAGGCGTCTCGACCGATGCCGAAGCGCATTATGGTCCCGTTGTAACCGCGCAGCACAAGGCGAAGGTTGAAGGCTGGATCCAGACCTGCGTCGATGAAGGCGGCGAGCTGATTATCGATGGACGCGGGTTCAAGCTTCAGGGGCATGAGGAAGGTTACTTCATTGGACCAACCTTGTTCGACCATGTGACGACTGACATGGAAAGCTATAAGGAAGAAATTTTCGGCCCAGTGCTGCAGATCGTCCGCGCTGCAAACTTTGAAGAGGCCTTGGCGCTTCCGTCGAAGCACCAATATGGCAATGGCGTCGCGATCTTCACACGCAATGGCCACGCCGCGCGCGAGTTCGCTGCGCGCGTCAATGTCGGCATGGTCGGCATCAACGTGCCAATCCCCGTGCCGGTTGCTTATCACAGCTTTGGCGGCTGGAAACGGTCGGCCTTTGGTGACACCAACCAGCACGGCATGGAAGGCGTAAAGTTCTGGACCAAGGTCAAGACAATCACCCAGCGTTGGCCGGACGGATCGCCCGACGGTGGTAACGCGTTCGTCATTCCCACCATGGGGTAAATCACATGAAAATCGCATTTATCGGTCTTGGCAATATGGGCGGCGGCATGGCCGCAAACCTGGTTAAGGCGGGACACACGGTAAATGCGTTTGACCTGTCGGCGGACGCATTGGCGCGCGCGCAGCAAAATGGCTGCGCCACGTTTACGTCCGTGCGTGACGCGGTCGATGGTGTTGACGCTGTCGTATCGATGCTGCCCAATGGCACAATCGTCGATAGCGTATTTGAAAGTGATGTATTGGGCCACGCCCCCAAGGGCGCGGTGTTGCTCGATTGTTCGACAATTGACGTTGATACGGCGCGCAAGGTGACGGCGGATGCGGTCGCAGCCGGCTATGACATGGTTGATGCGCCGGTCTCGGGCGGCATTGCGGCTGCCAATGGGGGCACGTTGACCTTCATGGTGGGTGGCACCGATACCGCCTTTGCGCGGGCAGAGCCGATCCTGTCGGCGATGGGCAAGGCTGTCATTCATGCTGGCGGATCAGGGGCCGGTCAGGCGGCAAAGATATGCAACAACATGCTGTTGGGTGCATCGATGATTGCGACGTGCGAAACCTTTATTATGGCGCAAAAGCTTGGGCTCGACCTTCAGACCTTTTACGACATTTCGTCGAAAGCTTCTGGTCAAAATTGGTCGATGACAAGCTATTGCCCGGTTCCAGGTGTCGGGCCGACGACGCCTGCGGATAATGATTATCGGGGCGGTTTTGCGACCGCACTGATGCTGAAGGACCTTAAGCTGGCGATGGAAGCTGCGCAGTCCGTCAATGCTGATGTGCCAATGGGCGCGCGGGCGGCCGAGCTATACGCGCAATTTGATGCAGATGGAAAAGGCAGCCTGGACTTTTCAGCGATTATTCAAAGCCTTTGAATCGGTTACGCGATGTGGCAGTTTGATGTGATTTTGATCACGAGATTGAACGCACGGAAATATGACTGGCGGCACTGTCCCCTCCGTGCACTTCGAAGGGCTATTGCCGCAGTAAAACGCGTGACCGCAACTGGGTTGTTAGCTGAATAGCTGCTTTCGCGTCGCTAAACCGAGGAACGGACCGTCAGCCGGCGAAGGCTGATGTCTGACTTCGACCCATTGAAAGTCCTTTTCGGCTGTCGGAGACGCCGCTATGCTGCGGCTATGCAAGGGGCTGATCTAGGCTTATTGGCGGGGGATAAGATGATGCGTGTTTTTACTAACTTATGGCTGGCTGCCGGTGCGATTTCGGTCGCTATGTGTGCGGCTTCCCCGGCATTTGCCCAAGCCCCAGTCCAGCAGAAGGTCGAAGCGGTAAAACCGCGGGCGGGAGCGAACCCGGCGCCTGCACGGGCGGCTGGCGAAGGTGCAGGGCCGTTCCACAAAATGGTGATCCGCGGCGCGATGTTGATTGACGGCACCGGCGCGCCGCCGCGCGGACCGGTTGACATCGTTGTTGAGAACAATCGGATTGCGGAGATATTAGACGCAGGCACGCCTGGGCTGCCGATGAAGCAAGGGCGTGAGCCCCGTGACTTCGACCATGAAATAGACGCCGCCGGCATGTGGGTGCTGCCTGGTTTCATCGACACCCATGTCCACGGCAGTTCGGCCGACAAAGCGCCGGACCTTGGCTATTCCTATAAGCTGTGGCTGGCCCATGGGGTGACGTCGGTGCGGGGTGTCAACTTGGCTCCGTGGAACGTCTCAACTATCGAGAAGGCTCGCTCCGCACGCAACGAGATTGTTGCCCCTCGCATCTTTGATTACCAGCGGGTCGGCCAAGGCTGGGATAAGGGGCCAGTGCTAACGCCGCAGCAGGCGCGCGAGTGGGTCCGCTGGGCAGCGAAGAACAATATTGACGGTATAAAGTTCGGGATCGGTCCGACCGAGGGTCCCGAGATATTCAAAGCCGCAATCGACGAGGCAAAGAAGCTGGGGCTTGGCACCACAGCGCACCTTACGCAAACTGGGGTCGCGATGATGAATGCGCGGCAGGCGGGGGAGGCTGGGCTCGGAACGGTGACCCACTTTTATGGCCATATGGAATCGCTCCTGAAGAACGGTGCGATTCAGGATTATTCCACCGATTACAGTTTCAATGACGAACAATATCGCTTCGCCGAAGTCGCGGACATTTGGGACGACGTCTACGAGCCGGGTTCGAAGGAATGGACAGACTATCTGCAGGCGCAAAAGGACCGGGGTGTCACCTTTGATCCCACTATGACCATTTACGCAGCCTCGCGGGACCTGATGCGGGCACGCAACGCCGACTGGCACAACGAATACACAATGCCGCAGCTTTGGGACTTCTTCCAATCGTCGCGCGAGAATCATGGCTCTTACTTCTTCGACTGGACAACCAAGCAAGAGACACAATGGCGCAATTTCTACGCGCGCTACATGCGTCTCTTGAATGATTATAAAAATATCGGCGGCCGGGTGACTACTGGCACGGACAGTGGCTTCATCTTTAAAACCTATGGCTTTGGCTTTCCTGAAGAATTGGAAATGCTGCAAGAAGCGGGCTTCAACCCGCACCAAGTGATCCGCGCGGCAACGATGAATGGCGCGCAGACGCTTTACGAGCCTAAAGGGATCATCGATCCTCCCATCGGGATGGTCCGGGTCGGCAAGCTTGCGGACCTCGTCATCGTTAAAGAAAACCCGCTTCAGAACTTTAAGACGCTTTACGGTACAGGGACGCTGCGGTTGAACGAGCAAACCCAAAAGCTGGAGCGCGTCGGCGGCGTCAGCTACACGGTGAAGGACGGAATCGTCTATGATGCTAAGCGGCTACTCGCGGACGTGGCCGCAATGGTGGCGGCCGAGAAGAAGCGGATGGGCTGGCCAGAACAGGGCGTGCCGCGGCCGTAAAGTGCCCACTCACGCAGCGAACCGATGACGCTACAGGGAACGAAACAGTCCGGATGTTGCGGGACGGGCCTATTATTGGCGGGGAACTATATTTACGACCTCATCCAGTCGGCTGCATAGAGTTCACGCCAGCAAGCATCATGCCTTGTCCTCTGGACAAATGCCGGTCCACAGTTGGTTTGTCTTCTGGATCGCGCATTTGAACGAGCAAAGTTGTGCGGGCTTCATCGGATACATTCAGTCCCGAACCGTGGATCAGCATATAGTTGAAGAAAATGACATCACCCGCCTTTGCTGGGATCGGCGTTGCATCCTCAATCGCGTAGCCCGGCAAATGCCGGTCTTCGCCAACAGGTTCTAGTGGTCCGAGCTTATGCGATCCGGGAACGACACGCAGGCACCCTTTCTCGATTGGGGCATCATCAAAGTGCATAATAGCTGCCGTCATCGAATTCCCTGCATGCGGGAAATAAAAATAATCCTGATGCATAGGAAATGGGGAACCATTTTCCGGCGGTTTGATAAACATTTTGGTGTGATGGAGCTGCACATTGGGCCCAATGATTGCCTGTGCAACGCCGGTGAAGCTGGGGTCCGTTAGTAAGCGGGTAATCGCTGCAATTTCGAACTGGACGTCATGGCAATGGGTTATTTTTGTGCCAGAGCTGCGGACGCTCGCCCAAGTCGCGTCAGGGTTTCCCAACCTTTCGGCAAGGGCATGGATCTCGCCGCGTAAAGTGGCACATTCCTCGATACTGAACATGCCTTCGACATGAATATAGCCATTTGTGGAATAAAAATCCCGTTGATCCTGCGTTAGATACATTTGGGCTCTCATAACATGGTAGAAAAGAATTGTTGCTCAAGCGGCATCATCGCCGCGCCAATCGCGCAGGCGTCAACCTGCGTTTCTGAAATCATGATTTTGGGAAGCGGACGCGGTTCTGACCGTCTTGCGTCATCATATAATTCTATCGCGGGAATGATCTTCTGCGCCAAAGCATTTGGCAAGCGGCCTCCAAGAACGATCGCCTCCGGATCCAATAAAGCTGCGATGGACGATGCAATAAGCGAAAGCGGGTCGCGTGCGCGTTCGATCCATTCATCAACGCCTGGCCATTCGACATTGAATTCCGAGAGCATCGCCGAAATGCCACCGACTTCGACCCCGTGTCGACGCACCGATTGTAAGAGCGTTTCTAAATTGGGTTCTTGAAACATGTTGCGGGGCAGAACCAGGCCGATCTCGCCGCCATTGCCATTAACACCCCGCGACAATTTATGATTGGTTATGACTCCGCCGCCAATACCGGCTGCAATAAAGACATAAACAAAATTCTGAAACACGCGTCCGGCGCCAAGAAAGCTTTCGCCAATGGCGGCTGCGTTACCGTCATTTTCCACCCAAGCCGGCATGCCAAGCGCTTGGCTGAATAAGCTGTCTATTTGCACCATGGCCCAGTCATCCAGCGCCCGCGGCGGATTGTACCGTGACTTGCCATCCAGACAATATCCGGAAATACCAATGCCGACGCCGGCTACGCGATCTTTGGTAATAGCGTTGGC
>CALDKP010000155.1 GCA_937898535.1 uncultured Sphingomonadales bacterium
CTCATGGTCGTGTCGTGGCAGCACAATTCATTGTCGGTTTGCCAACCGGCCACATGCGGATGACTGCCATAACGCGCAGCCATGGCGGCAGTGATGCGTTCGGCCTGCACCAGATATGTTTCACTGGAAAAGTCATAATGGCGGCGCGATCCGAAGCCACGGACTTGGCCGGAGTGAATATCGACAGGCAAAATGTCGGGATATTTTTCGCACAACCATTTGGGCGGCGTTGCGGTTGGGGTTCCAAGCACGACTTTCAGTCCCGCCGCGCCCAGCACGTCGATCGCGCGGTCCATCCAAGCCCAATCGAATAGGCCTTCCGCCTTTTCAATGCGGCCCCATGCAAATTCGCCAATCCGGACATAACGCAGCCCAAGATCATACATTCTTTGCGCGTCGCGTGGCCAATGATCCTCGGACCAGTGCTCGGGATAGTAACAGACACCTAACATGCCCATGTGTTTAGCGCCCAACCCACGGCTGGCAAGCCTGTGCACATGTTAGGCTTGGTGCACGAAAAGTGTCAGTGATAGAAAACGGCCATAATTCATACATTCTGCCATTTTATCGCCACGACTAATGCCTATGTACGGTCAAACAGGTCCGACAGGCAGATTGATACGCGCATGAGTGAAATGTTACTGACCCCGCACACGCACACAGATGGCGCCATTTCCGGTGGCGATCTCGTTGGCCGCGCAGCGCGTCTCAAACAGGTTCCTGATGACAAAGCGATGTTGCGTGCGGTTGCCGAACTCACGCGCGATCTTGCCGCGCCCAACCCGCGCATTTTCTGGTCCGATTTCCTTTTGTCTGCGCTGGTTGGCTATGCCGGGCTTGCGGTGGCCATCATGTCCGGAACTCTGTGGGTTCAATGCGTTGCGGCTTTGGTTTCTATCCTTGGCCTATATCGCGCCGGCGGCTTCATTCACGAAGTCACGCATGTGAAGCATTCGGCGCTTCCCGGTTTCCGCTTTGGCTTTAACGCCGTGATTGGCGTGCCCCTGCTCGTGCCGTCTTATATGTATGAAGGCATCCACAACCTGCACCATGCACGCACGCGTTATGGCACGGACCAGGATCCCGAATATCTGCCCTTGGCGCTGATGAAGCCATGGACGCTGCCTGTCTTCATAATCGTTTCGTTGCTGGCGCCAATTGCCTTGCTGTTCCGCAACGCTGTGCTTGCGCCGCTTTCGCTGTTCATCCCTGCGTTGCGCACCGTCGTGGTCGAACGTTATTCGGGCCTCGCGATCAACCCTACATTCCGCCGCAGACCCGCCGAGGGCGACGCACATCGCAACTGGATCGTGCAGGAAACCGCCGCAAGCATCTGGTCAATTGCGCTGCTGACGGGCGTATTTACGGGTTTCATCCCGCTCCAGTCTTTTCTCATCTTCCTTGCCATCGTCGCAAGCGTCGCCGTGCTCAACCAAGTCCGCACGCTTGTCGCACATTTATGGGAAAATGATGGTGATCCACTGAGTGTGACCGCCCAGTTCCTCGACAGCGTTAACGTCCCGCCGCCTGGTTTACTGGCAGAGATATGGGCACCTGTGGGCCTGCGTTACCACGCATTGCACCACTTGCTGCCCAGCGTGCCATATCATGCACTTGGGACGGCGCACAAACGTCTGACCGCACAATTGGCACCCGATTCGGCTTACCACCGTGCCAATTATGATGGGCTTGCAGGATTGGTGTACCGTCTTGCACGCAGCACGTTCGTTCGCGGCGCCTAAACCACCACAAGGCACATCAACTGTATGTCTGTTATCGTGTTTAATGCACTGCCCGCTTAGCGGAAAGGTCGGTTTCTTCTAATGCCACCGTCCGTGCAGCCTTCCAGCCTTGTTCAACCGCCACGAGCCGCCGTGATCGGCCCGGATGACTGGATGTCTCCTTTTCTTGGGCCATAGTGCGGATATTTGCCTGCGCCTCTTTTAAAGTTGCACCCATGCGATAGAGCAAGAAGCCAGAGAATTTATCTGCCTCAAGTTCACGGGCAGGGAAATTTCCGTCATTGACGAACATATGGCCCAATAAATGATGACCAATTTCATGGACGAGTACGCTCAAAGTTTCCCATGAAGGCTGTCCTTTCCCATGCTGGACTTTCTCGATGAATTCCGGGTTGTACATCACAACGCGCTTTCCATCGATCATATAGGCCATTGCATTGGGAACGCGTGCAGGGAAGACATCAAAATTGCAGGTCAGCCCAATATGCGCGCAAATGTCTTCGATTACCAAATCAACCTGCGAATCTGGCAACACCTGTGGAATGATGAGCTGTCTCGCGGCTTTTTCGTTAATCACTGGCTGTTGATTTAACTGCGCGTCGCGCAGAACAGGACTGGGTTCGGGCGTGAAAACCGGCGATGAGGATATGAGAATAGGCACCACGGCAAGAAAGAGCGTTACACGCTGCGCATGACGAATTCTGTTCCGACGATGACCAAACATCGACTCACCTCCTCCACCCATGTCATGCGATAACATATGTTAAATTTGAAGTGATGTCACTGTTCCCGTATCGAGAACTTCAACCGCCGTCGTTACGAAATTTATTCCATTTCGGACCAAAATTCGATCCGGTCGGTAACTTCAAATGTTCGTCAACATTTCTGGCGGCCGTTCAAGGAGCCTTGTCACCCGTTGCGAAATTAGCCAACGTGTCTCGTGGCCGAAATCGCTTACCAAACTGCGCACGGCGCTGCCCCGGCTGCGCGCGAACCAATGTCGCGGCAATCGATGGTTGTCGCCGGCCTTTCGACCGTTGTTGAGTGGTATGATTTCACGCTGTACCTCTATTTTTCAACCGTGCTGGCGCGCGTGTTCTTCGGCACGGGTCCACAGTCGATGACGGAAACGCTCGGCGGTTTTGCGATCGCTTACCTGATGCGGCCAATTGGCGCGCTGGTTTTTGGACATTTCGGAGACAGGCTGGGCCGGCGGGTACCTATGCTGGGCTCGATGGCTTTGATGACCACAGCAATGCTAGCCACCGCGATGCTGCCGACTTATGCCGAAATTGGCCCGCTTGCCGGTGTGTTACTGATCGCGCTACGGTGTTTGATGTCATTTTCGGTTGGCGGCGAATATACCGGCGTGGTCGCTTACCTGATGGAAGGCGCCAAGGACAGTCGACGTGGATTAATCACGAGCTGCGCGTCGGCAGCAAGCGAGATCGGCGCGCTGTTGGCGGCCGGCGCAGCGGCGCTGACCATTTGGGCTGTGTCCGAAGACGCGCTTGTTGCATGGGGGTGGCGCCTGCCGTTCCTGTTCGGTGCAGCGCTCGCCGGCTTGGTATTGATAACCCGCGCCACGCTCGAAGAGACACCGGAATTCCAGCGACAGCGCGATGCCGGTACAGTGCCGGAAAACCCCATTCGGCAGACCCTCACGAAACACCGCAGTGCTATTGCACGCGGCTTTGCGATCTCTGCGCTGGGTTCAATTACCTATTATGTTGGCATTACCTATGTACCGGCGTTTCTGGATGCCACTGGCGCCATGCCAGAGATGCGCGCGCTGTCGATCTCGGTCCTTGCAGCGCTGACGGTCATCTTGGTAACGCCAATAATGGGGCTTGCGTCCGACTGTTATGGCCGTCGTCCCATGCTGTTGGTTTTGGCACTTTTCGCCATGTTGCTGCCAACGGCTATGTTTACGCTCATGGCTGGTGGCGGTGCTGCGACATTATTTGGAGCGGTTGTTTTAGCTGCACTTGGGGGAGCGGTTAGCGCTGTCGGCGCCGTTACCACTGCCGAACAATTTCCGGGCGAAGGACGGCTGAGCGGCCTTGCGTTGGGCGCGACAACTGCAACGGCGATATTCGGCGGCCTCACGCCTTTGGCTGCACATCTATTGGTGACGAAAAGCGGATGGCCCGCTGCACCCGGCGCAATGATAGCCTTTGTCGCCTTTTGTGTGATCATAGTGTTTCGGCGCATGCCCGAAACGGCGCCCGCGTACACAAAAGCTTAGGGTGATTTTGCGCGCGACAGAGTCTGCGCGCGACCCCAATACGCGTTTAGAAGTAGACGGCCTCCTTTCGGCCCAAGACGTGCGGCTGACCCCAAGAGGTGCGGACGTGTATAGCTTTGGTATCGGCCACTGTACTGATTTGACGTGAGCGTAAGATCTCGCTATTTCGTCCTCATATTCGATGTGCTGTGAATTTTTGTTAAGTTATTTGATCAATGTGAAATTTTGTGAACTTATTGAATCAAATTGCGCAGGATACCGCGGTACAAATCAGTGATATTTAAACCTGAATAGCCCCAACAACGACAAGCCGCAAAATGGGCAGAACGCTTCGCCGAAACAAAAAGAGGCGCGCTCAACATACATATGCCGGGAGCATGAATAATGAAGCCCTTTCCGTCTTCCATTTGTATCGTTGATGACGATGAAGATTTCTCAGCTTTCCTCGCTGAGTATCTGAGTTTGAGGGGCTGCCGTTGCGAAGTTTTTGTTTCGGCAGAAGAATTGCTGCAAAAACGCGATTTTGGCCGTTATGACTTTTTTATTCTTGATTTGGGATTGCCCGGAATAGACGGCGTCGACCTAACGGCGCTTATTCGCGCGAATAGCAGCTCTGGCATTTTGATTATCAGCGGCAGGCTGGGGCCCGATGCGTTTAACTCTGCACTCGCGGCAGGTGCAGATATGTTCATAAATAAACCTGTTAGATTTGATCAGGTGCTGCATGCCACCCAATCAATTTGGCGTCGGTACGGCGACCCGCGCGCCCGTTCCGCGTCTTGGGTAATCTCGCAAGATTTAACGCGCTTAGTTTCTCCAACCGGTGAAGTCGTATCCTTAAGCCCCTACGAGGGACGCCTTTTGGACCATTTGCGGCAGGCCGGTGACGAAGCCGTCAGTCGTGCGGATTTGGCAGCAGCCGTGAGTGGCGCTGGTGGCGAAGACCATCGAAATTTAGATGCCACATTCTTTCGCTTGCGTCGCAAAATTGAGCGTGATGCCAAACAGCAATCGCCATTTCGAACGGTTCACGGCGTCGGTTATCAATTGGCCGAAGATATCCAGTGCGAGGCTGTGTAAGTGTCAGAAATACTCGGTTATGATATTCCTCATCTGGGCTATTTTTTTGTAGGCCACCTCGCCGCATTCACCGTTTGTATTTTGTCGTTCGGTGACCGGAACCGTTCAACAGATGCTTGGGTGACTTCGAATATACTGGGTGTATTGGGGATGGCTGGCATTGCCTATACAGAGGGAAATGTGACGTTAATGTCCGCGATCGGAGCATCCCTTACGGTTTTCAGCGGCTCGGTTAAGGCGCTAGCATTTACGAGCGGCCGCCTCTCACGCAAGCGCTACAGATGGGGCAATGCGATTGTTCTGCTGAGCGTCCTTTGCGCAGCGCTCATCATGATCTTTCCTTCCTTACCATATCGGCGATTTGTTTTTCTTTTAGGCTTGGTTCTTACGATGACGGCCAGCTTGATATATCTTCGACGCAACCGGAGATGGGCTGGCTTAAAGCAGGCGAGATATGTGTTCGCGACATATTTTATGGGCATTTTAGCAACGTTGGGAGTAATCGCTAAGACGGCTTTCCTTCCCGCAGACTTCGCGATTGTTGACCATTCGACGACCGGCACGGCTAACTTTTTGCAGCTCTGCATTGCTTCAATGGTTTTTCAGTTGGTTTTTCTGACGCTGATTTTTGGACTAAATCGACGGGAAAGGGAGAGGGTATTTCTTAGAAACTCTCGGCTTAGAGAAAGCATGGCGCTTAAAAAAGCCATCTATGACGAGACCTCGGCATTATCAAATGAGCGAGAACAGCTCATCAAAATGCTAACCCATGAAGTGCGGCAACCGCTGAACACGGCGCAGGCAGCGTTGCAAAGTATCACTGCCGATGTTGCGATGTCGGAATTAAAAGGTCAGAGCATAAAATCTAAATTGGACAATACGCTCTCCGTTTTAAATAACATCACGCTCTCAATTTCCAATTCGCTTGTTGGCGCCACGTTGATTTCAAGCCGACGAGAGGCTGACCGTAAATCTGTCAATGTTTGTGACGTGTCGCAACTCGCATATCTTGATCTCAATGCGTCGGATAGGACCCGCATCGATCTGCAATTTGCACAGCCATATATATATGCCGATGTCGATCCCATTGTTTTACGCTTGGCGCTCCGCAATTTGCTCGAGAATGCAGTCAAATATTCGCCCGCCAACACACCAATTATTTTCAAAATTGACACTGATGAAGACAGGCTCATGCTCCAATTTTCGGTTAGAAACCACATTATCGACAAAGGCATGTTGGATGGTGATATTTTTGGCCGGAATAAGCGTGGTGTAGATAATCGCTATGGTGGGGAGGGTCTCGGCCTGTTTATTGTCACCGAAGTTGCCGCAATGCACGAAGGCACATCGCATTTCGATGTAGATGGGAATGAAGTAACTTTCTATCTTGAGATCCCAGCGTAGCAACGACGCATACTCGAACCTGTTTTTAGGTGCTGAACGTGGTGGCAACCGCGGTGCCCGATCTATGATATTCGGTACAGGCGTGCGCATCCATCATTTCGCGGAAGCTTTTAAAAGTCAGGCGATTCGCTGTGTTGGACCGATTCGGATAGATCTTACTACAGAAGAATCCCTGTATTGATTGATGGCACCTCTTCTGAATCTTCGGTCAAGCTTGTCATAATGACCTGCAAAACCGCGATATTCAGCCCGAAGTGAAACTTTAAAGCCATCTTTCAGCGCAAACTAGTGCTCGCATGCGCCGCCGCGCAACGCGCATTGGTCGCCCCTCAATATGCTGTGCGCTTTGCCCTCTAGGCAGCGATGCTGCATCCCTTTCTTTTTTCATAAAGCGATATATTATTCAATAATAACAATATTTTATGGTATAATACAGTTCTGCATCGGGCAGCACGATCAAACGCGCACGCATGACGCTAAAGCAGCGACATTTTGTGTTGCCAGATCTCATTTGTTTGCAGGGAGCTCATTCAATGCACCTGCACCTTTATTGCCACATTGGAACTTTTCTAGCTGTACTATGATAAGATATAATCACATCTATCGTTAGATAATTATGACTTGGCTAGAAAACGGCAAAATGCCGTTGGTTGAAAAGGCATTTGTACATTATGAAATTATTTCACATTCAATGTGCAGATTTTGACGATTTTGCGATTTTCGCCGATGACCACAGCGAGGCGGACCGTCTTGCTGCTAAACATTTGCAAGGCCATTCTGCAAAAGACACAAATTACATGATTGGTCATCCGGTAAGCCTTTTGCACCTTACATTTAAGGAATGCCGTGATCTGAAAAGTGCTGCTGCATTGAATGTGGCTGGCCTTGGTTTGTATGATGCAAAGCAAGGATGGAAAATCGTGCCTGTTGCACAAGATTCCTTGGCAGTGGCCCCGAGAAAGGTCGAAAAGCGTCCAGCTAAGCGGCCACTGAACAAAACGATGCCCGCTATCGTACAAAAACCGGCGCGTCCTTCTTACGCAGCAGAGTTTGCCTGATAAGGCTATCTAAGGCCCCCGAGGGACCTAGAGTGGGCAACGCCGCATGACGTGTGCGGCCCACACAGCGACAAAGCGCAGTGACAGCGGCCTTGAGCGCTTGTTCAGCGCCATTGTAAATCCAAACACATCACAAGAGCAGCACAAACGGATGGCGACCGGCGCCTCGTCAATGGGGATTAAGGCCATTCATTCAGCGCTGCTGATAATTGCAGAACATGACGCGGTCCGGACTCGGCAAGCAATCGCTTGATCGCGTTTGGGGACTGCGCTTTGCATTTCCAATTCGGATGTAGTTTATCCATTTCGTCGAACGTGCGAACCTTGGAATATTGGGCAACGCTCAATTCCTGATTTTCTGCGATATTCCAACAGGGCACACAAGCGGCGAAACCGTCTATGATCCAATTACAGGTTTTTTGGGTAATCGCGAAAAGAACTTTTTCTTAAGTTCTTGGTTTTCTGAAGAAAACTGGAGCGGGCGAAGGGATTCGAACCCTCGACCCCAACCTTGGCAAGGTTGTGCTCTACCCCTGAGCTACGCCCGCTCTGGCGGTCAGGTTCTTTAAATCCTGACGGGTGAGGCGCGCCGTTAGCATGGGGTATATTCCCCCGCAAGCCCCAAATATCGGCTTTTTACGAAAACTGGGGTAATGCCTCTATTGTGAAACCCATCTCTTTGCCCACATAGGGGCGAAACGAATCCTGTGGAATGGAGAATGAAGTGGCGACGATGGGCCTTACCACCGACGAGCAAAAAGCCGTTGAGCAATTCCGGAACGACGTAGTTACGCCGTCGATGGACAAGTTGGTGATCCTGGATTTCTGGGCCGAATGGTGCGGCCCATGTAAGCAGTTGACGCCAATATTGGAAAAGGTTGCGGCAGAATATGCTGATCGCGGCGTCGTTTTGGCCAAGGTCAATGTCGACGAAAATACGTTCATCGCGTCCCAATTTCAGGTGCGTTCGATTCCCACCGTCTATGCCATTTTTCAAGGACAGCCCGTTGCGGACCTGTCACCAGCACGCACAGAGCCGCAGTTAAAGCAAATGCTGGACCAGCTGCTTGAGAAACTGCCCATATCCGCAGGGCCGGTAACTGATGACCCCGCAGCTGCCCTGTTGCCGCTGATGGAAGCCGCAGAAGATCTTTTGGCGCATGACGGTGCAGAGCAGGCTTATGGGCTGTTTGCAGAGGCGCTGACGATATCGCCCGAGCATACCGGGGCATTGTCGGGCCTTATCCGGACTCTGGCCGCTATTGGCCGGCTGGAAGAGGCACAGGCGGTTTATGATAGCCTGAGCGAAGAACTGCGCAGCGATCCCGCGCTCGAAAAGGCGGGTTCGATATTGAGCATTGCCGCCGCCGCTGTCCCACCCGAAGAATTGGCAGGTTTGAAAGCAGCCGTTGATGCCGCACCCGAAGACCATCAGGCACGGCTTGATCTCGCAAATGCGTTAATGGCCGCCGGTGATCGCGATGGTGCCGCCGACGCGCTGCTGCATATCATTGCCGCCGACCGCGAATGGAATGAAGGCGCGGCAAAGGCACGGCTTCTGGAAATATTCGCCGTCATTGGTCTTGAGGACCCATGGGTGTCGGCAACACGCCGTAAATTGTCTGCGATATTGTTCGGATGACCACGCGCCGTATCTCGATTTTCCCACTTACTGGGGCCATTATTTTTCCGGGCATGCAATTGCCCCTGCATATTTTTGAACCACGCTACCGTGACCTTGTCGGCGATTCGCTGGCGCGTGACCGCAAAATCGGCATGATCCAGCCAAAGGGGCAGGGCACCAACCCGCCGCTGTTCACCGTCGGCTGTCTTGCCCGCATCCACGATGTGGAGGCGCTCGACGATGGCAGGTACAATATCATTCTGGAAGGCGTGCAGCGCTTTTCGGTCGTGAATGAACTGAATGTCACCACCAGCTTTCGACAGGTCGAAGCCGAGCTTTGGGAAGAAGACGAAATGGGCGATGCCCTATCGCTGGCGGAACGTGCCTCACTCGAAATCGAATCGCGCCGCTTTGCCGAAGCGCAGGGCTATAGTGTCGATTGGAGTGCGGTGTCGCAGCTGGATGATTATTCGTTGGTCAATGCCATCGCCCAAATCGCGCCATTTGATTATGCCGCAAAACAGGCATTGTTGGAGGCACGGGGCTTATCAGACCGCGCAGATACGATCGTGCAATTGATGCAATTCTTCGGGCGCCATGACGGATCGGACGACCGGGTAACGCTGCAATAATCAGCCGACGAAGCTTGCGCGCAATCCATCAATAACAAACTGCGCCGCAAGCGCGCCCAGCAGCACGCCAAGAAGACGTGTGATAACAGCCTCTGCATTTGCGCCCAGCACCCGCATGATCGGGCCAGCAGCCAAAAGCGCGAGCAGGGTCAGAACCAACACGGTGGCAAGCGCACCAAGGATCACGCTTGCACGATCAACGCCGCTATTTTGCGACATCAACAACATGACCGATGCGATCGAACCTGGCCCCGCAATCATCGGCATGGCCATGGGAAAGACCGAGACGTCTTCGATTTCGGGGGTATCGAGGATTTTTTGCGCGCGTTCTTCGCGGCGTTCCGTGCGCTTTTCGAACACCATGTCGATGGCGATCAGGAACAGCATGATGCCGCCGGCGATACGAAAACTGTTGAGTTCGATATGTAGCGCCGCAAGCAATTCTTC
>CALDKP010000156.1 GCA_937898535.1 uncultured Sphingomonadales bacterium
TGCAGAGAACAAAAGCCCTCGGACTGCTACACAAGCAAGTGAAAAAAGATGCTGCTATGTCGCGTGTTGGGATTCCTGATTATCTGATGGTTTTTCGTAAGCCCGGCGAACACAAACGCCCCGTCAAATGCGATATTCCCGTTGATGTGTGGCAAAAGTACGCATCGCCAGTCTGGTTGGATATTGATTACAGCGACACGTTGAACTTTCGAGAGGCGCGGGATTCCGACGACGCCGACGGCAACGTCAAGCCGTTCAACCTGCTCATCCTCGGCAGCGACACCGCGCTCGGCAGCTCCGGCTCGGGCGACTCCGCCGCGGGCACCGCCAGCTTCCGCGGAATCATCGCCAACCAGCAGCTCAACCTCGCCACCACCGGCGGCACGGAATACCACTACGTCCTCACCTTCCAGAGCGGCGTCGGCTCCTTCGCCTCCACCGGCGGCCGCGCTGTGTCCACAGTGAGCACGGACCCGCTGCGGGCCGATGCCCTGTGGCTGGAAACATCTTCCGGCACACCGGCGGTTATGCTGGTGAACTACTCACCTCTGCCGGTGCCGGCAAGCCCGTGAAGGGCCGCCGCTACGTCTCCTCCTTCACCTACGGCATGTAAGGAACACACGGCGATGATCCGTCTGCTGCACCGCTGGCCGGGGCTCATCGCCCTGTTGCTCGTCATGCTCCTGTCGCTGAGTGGCGCGGCCCTGTCGGTGTTTCCGGCGGCCGACAGCCTCTCGGCGCCGCAGGCCGAAGCCAGCATGACCGTCGCGGAGCTCGCCTCGCACATCAAGGCGAACTATCCGAGCGTCGAGCAGATCAAGCGTGCGCCATCGGGGCGGATCACCGCCTATTGGTTCGATGGTGATGTCGCCACCGCGCTCGGGCGCCCGGATCAGCTTTCCGGTCGCCGGATCGGCGTCGTAGAAGCCGGCCAGACGGCGCACCTTGTCCGGCGGCACGTAGAAGCCCGTGTCGGTCATGCCGAGCGGGCCGGTGACGCGCTCGCGGATGGCTTCCTCAAGCGACTTGCCGGTGATCTTCTCGATCACGCCGCCGAGGACATCGAGGCCCTGGCTGTAGTTCCAGGCTGTGCCCGGCTCGGCAATCATCGGCAGTTTGGCGACAACCTGTTCCGACCAATCCTTGGCCGACAGGTCCGTGCGGCCTTCGCCGCCGGCAGGGGCGCTCAAAAATTTACCCATTGCACCCGCGACATCCATACGCTGCACGCGGCGCGCAACGACTTTGGTTGTCAGGAAATTGGTACGCAGAAAGCTTGCAAGTGTCCGGCCAAGCCGTTCCTTATTATTCGGAATGATCGCGGTGTGGGCAATGGGGATGCCCAGCGGGTGGCGGAACAGGGCAGTGACCGCAAACCAGTCGGCCAGACCGCCGACCATGCCAGCCTCTGCAAAGGCGCGCAGAAAGCCCCAATAGCCGTAATAACGGGTTTCCATATATTTGCCGAAGACGAACAAAGCCGCCATCGCCAGCAGCAAGGCCGTGGCGATAATCCGCATCTGACGCAGTTCAGCGTCGCGTTCGGCGTAGCGGATTTTCTCCGACTGACCCAGTTTATCGGCAGATTTCACATCACTGCCTTAGCCAAGGCCTGCCAAGCTGCCAAGTAAAGCGTCACTCCGCAGGCTGAAGTCCGCCGAGGTCGTCTTTGCCCGCTGTTTTGCCAGCTGGTTTTGCGGGCGTGGCGGCGGGCGGAGCGACATCTTCGCCATGCTTGTCGGGATCATAGGTCAGCAACCGTGTGCGCAGCCAGGGACCAACGCGCTTTTCAAAACCATCGGCAAGGCTGAAGCCCGCAGGAACGATCAGCAACGTAAGCAAGGTCGAAACGATCAGGCCGCCGATAACGACGGTGCCCATTGGCGAGCGCCACTGGCCGTCGCCGCCAAGCGAGAGCGCGGTTGGCACCATGCCAGCGGTCATCGCGACCGTGGTCATGACGATTGGCTGGGCACGTTTATGACCGGCTTCCATAATGGCCTGGAACTTGGGAACACCGCGCGCCATTTCCTCAATCGCAAAGTCGATCAGCAGAATGGAGTTTTTCGCAACGATGCCAAAGAGCATCAATATGCCGATGAACACCGGCATGGAGATGGGCTGCCCAACAAGGCCAAGGGCGATCAAACCACCCAATGGCGCCAAGAGCAGCGAGCCCATATTGACGAGCGGCGACATGAAGCGATGGTACAAAAGCACTAGGACCGCGAACACCAGCAAGGTTCCGGAAATCAGCGCCGTGAGGAAGTCGCGCTGCATTTCCTGTTCCCATTCCTGACTGCCGAAGGGGGCACGCGACACGCCCGTGGGCAGGTTCTTCATGACGGGAAGGTTGTTGATCTTTGCGTCTGCATCCGATGACACAATACCAGGGGCAAAATCTGCGCCGATAAAGATACGGAAATTCTGGTTTCGGCGTTGGACCGAGGTTGGCCCCGCGCCAAAGCTGATGTCGGCCACACGGGACAGTGGTACAGACCCACCACTCGTCAATGGCACGGGCAAGTTGCGGATGACATCCAAATCCTGACGCGATTCCTTGGCAAGCATCACGCGGATCGGGATTTGACGGTCAGACAGCGAAAATTTTGCGCTATTCTGGTCAATGTCACCCAGCGTTGCGACGCGGATTGTCTGGCTGAGCGCCACCGTCGATACGCCAAGTTGCGACGCAAGGTCATTACGCGGCGTTATGATCAATTCGGGACGCTGCAAATCAGCGGAAATACGCGGTGCGCGCAGTTCGGGCAGCGTCTTCATCTGCTCCACAAGCGTTGCCGCTGTCCGGTCAAGCATTTTGGGGTCTGATCCGGACAACATGACCGAAACGTCGCGCCCTGAACCGCCGCCGCCGCCGCCCGGGCCGTTCGCCTGAAACGTAACGCGTGCGTCTGCGATTTTCGTGAGCAATGGTGTCAGATCTTCTTCAAACTGCTGGCTGGTCCGCGCACGGTCTTCATGCAAGGTGATGAACATGCTGGCGCTGCCTTCGCGCACGCTTTGAAGGGCGGTTTTTACCTCCGGCTGCTTTTCGATAATCGCGGCTGCCTCATCGGCAATTTCACGCGTGCGTTCAAGCGTTGTACCCGGAACCATTTCAATACGCACACGGCTGAAATCGGTATTGCCGTCGGGGAAGAACTGCTTTGGCAGGACGATTAACAACGCGACGGTCAGGCCCAGAGCGGCCGCGCCAATACCCATCATCCAGCGGCGATGGCCAAGCGACCAGCGCAGAATTTTCATATAGCGGTCGATCCAGCTAGCCTCGCCATGCTCGGCCATGCCAGCGGATTTGAGGAAATAGGCGGCGATCATCGGCGTAATCATGCGCGCGACGGCAAGGCTCATGAGAACCGAAGCGACAACGGTCAGTCCGAAATTTTTGAAGAATTGCCCCGCGACACCCGGCATCAAACCAACGGGTAGGAACACCGCGACAATCGAGAATGTCGTTGCGACCACGGCGAGGCCGATTTCGTCGGCCGCATCAATTGATGCCTGATAGGCGGATTTGCCCATCCGCATATGCCGGACGATATTCTCGATTTCCACGATGGCGTCATCGACCAACACCCCGGCGACGAGGCCGAGCGCGAGCAGTGACATGGTGTTGAGCGTGAAGCCCAACAGGTCGAGGAACCAGAAAGTCGGAATGGCGGACAGTGGAATGGCAATCGCCGAAATGATCGTCGCACGCCAATCGCGCAGGAACAGGAACACAACGACGATAGCGAGCAATGCGCCTTCAATCATCGCCGCCATTGAGCTTTTATATTGCCCCTTGGTGTAATCGACGCTGTTGAACAGGGTGATGAAGTTCACGCCGGGATTTTCTTTTTCGATCTCGGCGATTTTGACCATCGCGTTGTCAAAAACGGTGACGTCCGAAGCACCCTTGGCACGTGATATGCCAAAGGTTACGACCTGCTTGCCGCCGGCAAATGCCATGGACCTTTGTTCGCTGAAGCCATCCGTGACCTCGGCAACGTCCGCGAGCTTAATCGAACGGCCACCGCCAAGGCTGATTTGCGTTTGGCTCAAGGCGAACGCATCGGTTGCGTTGCCAAGGACGCGTACCGACTGGCGCGATCCGGCGATCTGCGACTGTCCGCCCGACGCGTTGACATTTTGTTGACGGAGGACGCTGTTGATTTGGCTTGCGGTTACGCCCAGCGATTGCATTTTTGCAGGGTCAAGAACGATACGAATTTCGCGGTTTACGCCGCCATTGCGGCTAACTGACGCCATGCCTTCAACCGACAGCAATCGCCGGGCGACGGTATCATCGACAAACCAGCTGAGTTGTTCCAACGTCATATCGCTGGCTTCGACCGCGAAATAAGCGATTGGGTCACTGGATGTTGCGACCTTGAAAATCTGCGGTTCCAAAATGCCATCGGGCAAGTCGCTGCGGATTTGGTCGACGGCATTTTTGACTTCGCTGACCGCCGCGTTGATGTCGTCGCCAATTTCGAATTCGGCGCTGACCGTCGTGTTGCCTTCGCTTGAGCTGGCATCGATGTTACGCACGCCCTGAACACTGCGGATCGCGGATTCGACCTTTTGCGTGATCTGCGTTGTGATTTCGGTGGGCGCTGCACCCGGTTGCGAAATCGACACAACGACAACGGGGAATTCGATGTCGGGATCGTTCTGCACGTCCATATTCATGAACGACATGATCCCCGCAATGGTGAGCGCGACGAACAACACAATCGGAACCACGGGGTTCCGGATGGACCATGCGGATATGTTATTTAAATTCATGATTTATATCCCGACAGGCCCAAAACTTACTGCTTTTTCAAAAGCTTGGGATTGATCGTTTCGCCTGGATTGAGGAAGCCACCAGCATACAAAACGACGCGTTCGGTGCCATCAAGACCTTGTTCGATAATCAAACCATTTGCAGTGACGGAACCGACCTTAACAGGACGTTGCTTCACCTTATTATCCTTGCCAACAATATAGACAAAGCTGCCTTCACGGCCAGTTTGCACCGCGGATTCTGGCAGAACCGGTGCAGTCATCGCGCCAGCCTTAATCTCGACCGACGCAAATCCGCCCGGACGCAATGCGGTGTCAAAAGGCAGTGCGATACGCGCCATGCCCTGACGGCTTTGGGCGTCAATCATCGGCGCAATCTGCCAGATGCTGCCGTTGAAGGTGCGGTCTGTTCCGACAGGGGTAACGGTTGCCGGAATGCCCACTGCCACTTGGCCCAGATCGTCTTCGCTTAACTTTGCCTGCAGCTCAAGCTCGCCGTCTTTGGCGATACGGAAAAGGATTCCGCTGCCTGCGGAAACCGTTTGACCGGTTTCGACATTGCGTTCGAGGACATAGCCCGACACCGGTGCGCGGACATCAAGCCGTGCGTTGCGTGCACGGGTTTCGGCAAGCTGCGCATTGGCGACGTTGACGCGCGCACGTGTTGCGTCGCGTGTTGCGGTCTTGCGATCGACATCAGCCTTGGAAATGAAGCCGCGCTCAACAAGCTGCATTGCGCGTTCGAGTTCATTTTGTGCGAGTTGAAGGTCTGCGCGCGCGACACCAATTTGTGCCTCAAGCGCGGCGGCCTGCTGTGTCTGGACCGAGCGGTCAACGCTGACGAGAACCTGACCTTGGCGCACCCACGCACCTGCATCGACATATACCTGAAGAACGCGTCCGCCTTCGCCAACGACACCAACCGGAATTTCGCGGCGTGCGGCAAGCGTGCCCGTAGCGTTAATGGCGCGCACAACAGAATCGCGACCAGGGGCAACAACGGTTACGGTTTGCGCTTGGCCAGCCTTGTCAGCGTCTGTCGGTGCCGCCGTGCTGCTGCCAAACAAGTAATAAGCACCGCCGGCAACGGCCATAATTGCGACAACAATCAGCGCGATGTTCCGCCGACGCCGATTGCGTTCTGCGTTATCCACCATCAAATCGCCATTCAGCGAACTGGTCAAAGTTGTTTCGTAATTCATACCGATGTTCCAAATTCTATCGCGGGGGCGCGTTAAGCAACCCAATGTTTTTATTGCGGAGCTGTATTACCTTAATAAGTCACTGCCTGCAAGCAGCAGAATACCAACAGCTAAACCGCCTTATTGGTCCATAGACGATACTGGAAAAGCTTGTCCGCAACAATAGGAACTGTGGTCGATATGTTTCGACGAACAACAGTTGAAGGCGGCCAGAACAATCACCGCGCCAAGGCAAGCCACGGCCAGTCCGCACGAAAAACCCCGCACAAGGCGGGGCTGGTCTTTTCGCTGGCTATTGTAAACGCGCGATCAGTATCTCTGCTGACGCTCGTATAAGTCGCGATAATGCTGAATACGCGTTACGCGCAGGCCTGGCATACCGGACCGGTCGACAGCGCGCTGCCACGACGCAAACTCTTCAAGCGTCAGGTCATAGCGTTCGCACACATCATTAGTGGTCAACAGCCCGCCATATACGGCCGCAACGACTTCAGCTTTGCGGCGGACCACCCAACGCGTTGTGCCAGGGGGTGGCAAGCTGTCCAGCGTGAGCGGCTCGCCCAATGGGCCAATGACCTGCTCTGGACGGAAGTTTTGGTTTTCAATCATGATTCTTTTTCTGCTCCATGCCCCACATGGGTTAACTCGGTTCCTGTCGCATCAATAGTTAGGAGCTGGTCTTTGATATTAACTAAAGCGGCGTGGTAAATATTTGGTTCATATGTTTTTTCTGGATCGGTTTCTTGCCAGAAAGAACCGCCCACCGCGAACGCCGCATTGGGATTAGCCGCGAAACATTGAATTCGGGCAGCCAGCTCGTCGGGTTCCGGCGCGCCACCTTGCTCGGCCTGGTGAAGGAACTTGACCGTCCGGCTGTTTGCTTGACGCAAGCGAACGGCATCAAGGACTGATTTCCTGTCCTTCGGGTTGATATCCGAATCTTTGCGTAACGCGTGATGGGGAAAGTTCATTTCCATGACGCTGTTGTAGCGCCAGATGTTCTAACATGAGGTAAAGGCGATCTTCAAATGATGTTAGGGGAGGTTAACAGTCATTATCTTCTACGGACCTCTCCGTTCTTGGCCTGTGTTGAGTCATACGGAAAACTGGCTTTTGGAACTTCAAGCCATTAGGGAGGCACTCCCATGACTGACGATATTTATCATTCTGATTTCCAACTCGGGCCTGATCTTGCCGGCAAACGAATCGTTGTTGCCATGTCGGGGGGCGTCGATTCCTCGGTGGTTGCCGCGTTGGCTGCGCGGTCGGGTGCCGAAACCATTGGCGTGACGCTGCAACTATATGACCATGGCAGCGCGGTAAAACGCGCTGGTGCCTGCTGCGCGGGTCAGGACATTCGCGACGCGCGCGCCGTCGCCGATAAATTGGGTATCGCGCATTATGTGTTCGATCATGAAAGCCAGTTTCGCGAATCGGTAATCGACCATTTCGCCGATGAATATATGGCGGGCCGCACACCCATTCCATGCGTTCGGTGCAACATGGGCGTTAAGTTTACCGATTTGTTCCGGCTGGCGCGTGAGCTTGGCGCAGATTGCCTTGCCACGGGCCATTATGTGCGCCGCGTTGAAGGACCGGCAGATCGGAAGAGCGTCGT
>CALDKP010000157.1 GCA_937898535.1 uncultured Sphingomonadales bacterium
GCGCGGCGTCCGTGTCGTCTCTTGCCCCAGCTGCGCGCGGCAGGGCTTTGACGTGATCCGCACCGTCCAGAAGCTCGAAGATGCACTCCAGCACATCAAGACGCCAATGAGCCTCTCGGTCCTCGGCTGCGTCGTCAACGGCCCCGGCGAAGCCCGCGAAACCGACATCGGCATCACCGGCGGCGGCAATGGCAAGCATATGGTCTATCTGTCGGGTGTGACCGATCACCATGTCGAAAATGACGACATGGTCAGCCACATCGTCAAGTTGGTTGAAGCAAAGGCGGCCGAGATTGACGCCGGCACCAGCGTCAGCATGGATACGCTGCACGGGAAAGCGGCTTGACCCTCTCCATTCGGGCGGCGACACCCGCCGATATTTCGCTCATTGGCCAGTTCATCCGCGACCTCGCGGAATATGAAAAGCTTGCCCATGCGGTGCGTTTTGATGAAGCGGTGATGGCGCAAAAGCTGTTTGGACCGCGCCCTTATGCCGAGGTGTTGATCGGCGAGATCGACGGAACTCCGCAGGGATTTGCCTTGTTCTTCCACAATTTCTCGACCTTTGAAGGGCGTCCGGGAATTTATCTGGAGGATTTGTTCGTCCGGCCCGACGCGCGCGGGTCTGGGCTTGGCAAGGCGTTACTGGGTAAGCTTGCGGCGCTTGCGGTGGAACGTGATTGCGCGCGGCTCGAATGGTCGGTGCTCGATTGGAACACGCCCGCGATTGATTTTTACAAGGCGCTTGGCGCACGTCCGATGGACGAATGGACGGTGTACCGCGTCGATGGCGATGCCCTGACTGGCCTTGCGGCGCATAGCATTTAGCCGTGGCTGAATTGCACCCGCGCCCCTTTGTCCCATTCATGGTGGCGGCGGCTGGTGTCGGCACATTTTCGCTGATGGACGCGGCGATGAAGGATCTGGCGCTCTCCATCGGTGCGTATAATGCGGTGATGTGGCGCAATAGCGTGGGTGCGTTGTTGATGGGCGTTTTGTTCGTCGGCACGCGGCAAAAATGGCCGCCAGTATATCTGCTGAAAATACATCTTTGGCGCAGCATCGTCGTCGCGGTGATGGCGGTCAGCTTTTTCTGGTCGCTCACGAAATTGCCTTTGGCCGAAGCCATTGGCCTTAGCTTTATTGCGCCCGTTATCGCGCTGTATCTTGCCGCCGTGATGTTGAAAGAAACCATTGGTAAAGAGGCGATCTGGGCGTCGCTGGCGGGTTTGGGCGGCGTTGCCATCATCATGGCGGGCCGGTTGAGCGGACATTATACGATGGACCATATCTGGGGTGCTGCTGCGGTTTTATTTTCGGCAGTGGTGTTTGCCTATAATCTCATCCTCGCGCGGCAGCAGGCGCAGGTCGCTGGCCCAATCGAGATCGCCTTTTTCCAAAATCTGTTTGTGGCGTTAACGCTTGGCCTTGCCGCGCCATGGTTTTTGCAACCCATCGGCATGTCTGATGCGCCAATGGTCGGCGCATCTGCTGCGCTGGCGGTTATCTCGCTGCTCCTATTAAGCTGGGCGTATGCACGTGCAGAAGCGCAGATTTTGATCCCGGTCGAATATACCGCCTTTGTCTGGGCCGCGTTTTTCGGTTGGCTGTTTTTCGCTGAACCCGTCACTTGGCCTGTGCTTTTGGGCACGGCCTTGATTGTGGGCGGAAGCCTGATTGCCGCGCGGGCAAAACCAGTGCCCGTCAATCAGGTGGAGGTTGCGACGGTTTAGCGGGTCGGTTCGCTCCGAACGTTTCTTTTGCCCACCCACAACTTCGTCACCCTGAACTTGTTTCAGGGTCTATTTGGCCTCTAGACCCTTCGGCCCGCGTGGCATGATGGATGCTGAACCAAGTTCAGCATGACGTGGTTTATGTGCAGAACAGGTCGTCTAGGCCGTCAGCGCCGAATAGATCATCGTCTTGATTTCGCGACGCACCGGATAGGTGGTCGATGGCAGCAATTGCGTCATGAAAATCATGATGATGTCTTCCACCGGATCGACGAAAAAGGCGGTGGAATACATGCCGCCCCAATAAAAATCGCCGTTGGAACATGGCGCAAGTGTCGCCGCGCTGTCGATGGTCGTGGCAAAGCCAAGGCCAAAGCCAATGCCGGCCATTTCGGCCTCGCTAAACAAAGACTTCGACATTTGCGTCAGGTCTTGGCCGCCCGGAATATGGTTGGCGGTCATCAATTCTATCGTTTTGGGGCTCAAAATTTGTGCCCCATCCAGCGCGCCGCCATTCAGCAGCATCCGGCAAAAACGATGATAGTCGGATATGCTGGACGCAAGGCCGCCGCCGCCCGAGTTGAACGTCCAACCCTTGGCCCAGGCACTTTCGGACCCAGCCTTGTCGAGCAGCTTCATTTTGGCTTCGGGATCAAAGCCATAGCCGTCGGGGATGCGCGATGCCTTATCGGCGGGCACTTGGAAAAATGTATCGGCCATGCCCAGCGGCGCAAAGATATGCGTCTGGAAATATTCCGGCAGTGATAATCCGCTGATCCGTTCCACCAATATGCCGACGATGTCGGTGGCGACGGAATAATTCCACTGCGTGCCGGGGTCGAATTCCAGCGGGATTTGCGCGAGTGTATCGATCATGCTTTGCGATGTATTTTTGGTCCAGCTTTCAACGTCGGTCTTGCGATAGGCCGCGTCGACATTGCCCTGTTCCTGAAAGCTGTAGGTAAAACCGGCGGTGTGGCGCAGCAGATCGACGATGCGCATCTGCGTCATCGGCGGGCGCGTCATAAACGGCACGTTGCCGCCGCCGCCCACAAATACGCCCAATTTTGCAAACTCCGGAATATATTTCGCAACCGGATCGGTCAGCGCAACCTTACCCTGTTCGACCAGCTGCATGAACGCGACCGATGTGATGGGCTTCGTCATCGATGCAATGCGAAAGATTGCGTCGTCGGCAACGCCTGAATTCCACTGAAGCGCAATATCATCACCGCGTCCGACCAGCAGCGCCGCAAAGGGCAATTTGCCGCTGTCGAGATATTCAGACTGAATGAATGCAGGTATCCGGGCAAGCCGGTCTGGACGAAAACCTAATTCTTCGGCGCTCATACTGCAGTTTGTCCTGTCAATTGGCGGGTTACGGGGTGTGAGCTGGAAAGGCCGCCGTCGACGGCAATGGCTTGACCATTGACGTAGCTCGCCTGATCACTCGCAAGGAACAACGCAACATTGGCGAGCTCCTCTGGCTGCGCGCCGCGGCGCAGCGGGTTGAGGCGGCCGATCTTGTCGGTCACGCCCTTTTCCTTGGCATAATCGAATGTCGGCTTGGTCATGCCGGTTTCGGTAAGGCCGGGGCAGATTGCGTTGCAGCGGACATTGGTGCCCGACAATTGTTGCGCGCTGACTTGCGCCAGATTGATGACGCCAGCTTTCGACGCCGAATATGGCGGACCACCTGCGCCCGAACGGATGCCCGCGACACTTGCGGTCAGGATGATCGAACCGCCATTGCCTGCATCGGCCATGACCTTGCCCGCATGCTTCACCATCAGCCAAGGGCCAATGAGGTTGACGCGCAGGACGCTGGTGAAATTTTCGACTGTGTTGTCGAAGATACCTTCCATGCCGCCGGAAATGCCCGCATTGGCAAAGGCGACATCCAGATGGCCGTGCAGCTCAATGGCCTTTGCGACAATCGCGGCAACATCCGCCTCATCACCTGCGTCCATCTGGACGGCGGTGGCAGCGTCGCCAATCATCGCTGCGGTGTCATGCACCGATGCGGCCATATCGCCCAAAACGACCTTTGCACCTTCGGCGGCAAAGCGAATGGCCGATGCGCGGCCAATGCCTGAACCTGCACCGGTGATGATGGCTACTTTGCCTGCTAATGCGCCGGTCATACCACTACACCCCCATCAACAACGATTGTCTGCCCTGTCATAAAGGTTGAGGCATCGGAGGCGAGATAAACCGCAGCGCCTGCAATTTCACGCGGCTCGCCAATCCGGCCCAATGCTGCGCCAGAAGTCGACGCCTTCAAATTTTCGGGATTTTCCCACAATGCCTTGGCAAAATCGGTCTTCACCAGACCCGGCGCGATGGAGTTAATGCGCACATTATGCGGGCCAAATTCGCGGGCGAGATTTTTGGTCATCTGGATATCCGCCGCCTTGGTGATCGCATAAGCGCCCAATATTGGCGATCCGCGCAAGCCGCCGATCGACGACACAATGACGATGGAACCGGCCTTGCGTTCGATCATTTCGGGGGCAACCATCTGGATCAACCAATGCTGCGACACGATATTATGATCGAGTGTCTTGCGCAGCTGTTCATCGGTGATCGTCGCCATTGGGCCGTAATGCGGGTTCGACGCCGCGTTGCAGACCAGAACGTCGACTTTACCAAACGCCTTGCGGGTTTCATCGACAAGGTTTTGCAGCGACTCTTTGGACGAAAGGCTTGAGGCCACGGCAATCGCGGCGCCCGGATGCTTGGCATTGATGCCCGCTGCAACCGCTTCGCAATCTTCGATATTCCGGCTGGAAATCGCGACTTTTGCGCCGTGATCGGCCATTTCCTCGGCAATCGCCTGACCAATGCCACGCGATGAACCTGTGATGATTGCGACCTTACCGGTCATATCGAATAATGACATTGATCTTTCTCCTGTTCCTCCCGCGCGCGGGGAGGATCTTATTTTTTACGCCCCGGCTTGCTCGGCAAATTTCCATGCGGATTGCGCGAGCGGATACACGCGTTCGGCCATCGCTTGTGCATGTGACGAACTTGCCGTGCCATCAATGACGCGTTTTTTGATGCCCTGAATAATCCCCGCCAAACGGAAGAAGTTATAGGCAAAATACCAGTTCATATCGGGCACGCCGTCACGGTTCGTTGCCGCGCAGTAGCGTTCGACCATCACGTCGAGTTCGGGGATACCGAGTGCCGCGCGGTCCAAATCCATGACGCCGGAGCGCCCTTCATTCTGCGTGACCCATGCCATCGCGACATAAGTGAAATCCGCCAGCGGATCGCCAAGCGTCGACAGTTCCCAGTCGAGCACGGCGACAACATGCGGATCCTTGGCATCGAAAATCATGTTGTCGATGCGGTAGTCACCATGAACGACGCTGGTGCGGGTTTGTTCGGGCAGCGTTTTGGGCAGCCATTCGATCAACCGCTCCATTTCAGGCATCACTTCGGTTTCCGCCAAGCGATATTGCTTTGTCCAGCGGTCCACCTGACGTCCGAAATAATTGCCGGGCTTGCCGAAATCGGACAGTCCAGCGGCGTCGACATCAATATTGTGCAACGCGGCCAGCGTGTCGATCATCGCTTCATAGGTTGCGGTGCGTTCGGCCGGGTTAGACCCCGGCATCGCGCCGTCCCAGATCGTGCGGCCTTCGACCATGTCCATGATATAGAACCAGCTGCCGATGACGCTGTCGTCGGTGCACAGGCCATAAGGTTTGGCAACGGGAAAGCCTGTGGGGTGAAGTCCGGCGATGACCTTATATTCGCGGTCCACGGCATGCGCGCTGGGCAACAATATACCCAATGGCTTGCGGCGCAGCACATAAGACCCGCTTTTGGCGTTGAGCCGGTAGGTCGGGTTGGATTGCCCGCCTGCGAATTTCAGTGCCTGCACAGGGCCTTCAAAACCCGCGACATTGGCGGTCATCCATTCAGCGAGCTTGGCTTCATCCAATATGTCCGTGCCGGTTGGTGCAACAGTGCCGGTAAAGGCCGTCTGTGCATCAATGGGTGTCGGCGCTGCACTCATTGGTCGAATACGATAACCGAACGGGCAGCATCACCGCGCTTCATTTGGTCAAAGCCTTCATTGATACGTTCCAGCGGAATTGTCTCCGAAACGATGCTGTCGAGATCCAGCATGCCGCGCATGTAGAAATCGACGAGGCGCGGAATATCGACCGGGAAGCGGTTGCCGCCCATGATCGCACCTTGCAATTTCTTGCCCGACAGCAAATCCATTGCCGACAGACCGACCGAATGCTGCAGCGGCATCATGCCCAGTATCGTTGCAGTCCCGCCGCGCTTCAGTGACTTGACGGCAAGCTCACCCGAGGCTGGACGACCGACAGCTTCAATCGCATGATCGACGCCACCCTTGGTCAATTCCTGAATTTGCTTGGCTGCATCAGCATCCATTGGGTCAATGACATCGGTTGCACCCAGCTTCATCGCCAGTGCACGCTTTTCGGGCATAGGGTCAGCCGCAATGATGCGGCCCGCACCGGCAATTTTCGCCGCGTTAATCGTCGCAAGACCAACGCCGCCGCAGCCGATAACTGCAATGGTTTCACCCGGCGTTACTTTGCACGCGTTGAAAATGGTGCCTGCACCTGTGGTGACAGCGCAGCCAATGACCGACGCCTTATCAAGCGGCATTTCGGGGTTAATCGCAACGCACGCATGTTCGTGCACCAGCATCATTTCGGCATAAGCCGACAGGTTCAGCATCTGGTTGACGATGCTGCCATCGGGGCGTGTCAGGCGCGGGGCTTCGCCGGGCTTGCGGCGGGTGTCGCCGCCAAGGCACAAGGACATCCGGCCAGAGACGCAATATTCGCAATGGCCGCAAAATGCGCTCAGGCAGGTGACAACGGCATCCCCGACCTTAACAGTGCGCACTTCGCTGCCCACGGCCTCCACAATACCCGCCGCCTCATGACCCGGAATCGCGGGCAGGGGGTGCGGATATGCGCCTTCGATGAAATGCAGATCGCTATGGCAAAGCCCGCAGGCCGCAGTGCGGATAAGCACCTCATGCGGCCCGGGGTTCGAAATATTGATCTGTTCAATCTGAAGCGGCTTACCCGCTTCGATCAGGACGGCAGCCTTCACCGGGCTACTCCCATGTCGCCGCTCGACATGCCTTCTTTGCCGCGGCCGCCATGCTTGCCCAATTCCATACGGGCGATGGCACGTGCGTGCACTTCGTCCGGACCATCGGCGAGACGCAAGGTGCGCTGATGCGCCCATGCAGACGCCAGACCGAAATCGTCGGACACGCCGCCGCCGCCATGTGCCTGAATCGCATTGTCGATGATGCTGAGCGCCATATTTGGTGCCTGCACCTTGATCATCGCGATTTCCGCCGCCGCTGCCTTGTTACCGACCTTGTCCATCATGTCCGCAGCCTTCAGGCAAAGCAGACGGGTCATTTCAATGTCGATACGCGCACGCGCGATGCGTTCTTCCCACACGCTATGTTCGGCAACGGTCTTGCCGAAAGCAACGCGCGACTGAAGCCGCTTGCACATTTTCTCCAGCGCTTCTTCAGCGGTCCCGATGGTGCGCATGCAGTGGTGAATACGGCCAGGTCCAAGGCGTCCTTGCGCGATCTCGAAGCCGCGGCCTTCGCCCAGCAACATGTTGGATGCCGGAATGCGGACATCCTTCAGTTCGATTTCCATATGGCCATGCGGCGCATCGTCATATCCGAACACAGGAAGGTGACGCAGGATTTTAACGCCCGGCGAGTCGAGTTCCATCAGCACCATCGATTGCTGCGCATGACGCTTGGCTTCGAAATCGGTCTTGCCCATGACAATCGCGATTTTGCAGCGCGGGTCGCCTGCACCTGATGACCACCATTTGACGCCATTCAGAACATATTCGTCGCCTTCACGGCGAATCGATGTTTCGATGTTGGTTGCATCTGACGACGCAACAGCTGGTTCGGTCATCAAAAAGGCAGAACGGATTTCACCGTTCATCAGCGGGATCATCCACTTTTCTTTTTGCTCTGCGGTACCGTAACGCAGGAACACTTCCATATTTCCGGTGTCGGGTGCGGAGCAGTTGAAGATCTCGGCGGCCATCAGCGAGCGGCCCATGATCTCGCACAGTGGCGCGTATTCGAGGTTGGACAAGCCTTGCGGAGCCCGGGTCGACTTGGGCAAAAACAGGTTCCACAATCCGGCGGCCAGGGCCTTGGGCTTGAGTTCTTCGACGATTTTGGTGGGGACCCACGCATTGCCTTTGGCGCGGTTCTCAGCGATTTCAGCGAAAAAGCGGGCCTCGTTGGGGTAGATGTGCTCGTCCATGAAGGCCAGCAAGCGGGCTTGCATGTCTTTGACCTTGGGGGTGTATTCAAAATCCATGGTCTATCTCCTAGGGTTGGGATTCGGTTCTTAAAAATGGGGTCACGCTTGGCGTGCAAAGCGCCAGGCCAACTCGGCCATGGGACGGGCGCCTGCGCCTGAGCTTTTGGCCTGGTCGCTGGAGGCTGTGCCGTCTTCGACGCGTTTGGCAATGCCTTGCAAGATGGCCGCGATGCGGAACATGTTGTAGGCCAGGTAGAAGTTCCAGTCCTTGGCCAGCACCTCGGGCGTGGTGAAGCCAGTGCGCTCGCAATAACGGCGGATGTATTCGGCTTCCGAGGGAATGCCCAAAGCTTCAAAGTCCAATCCGCCGATG
>CALDKP010000158.1 GCA_937898535.1 uncultured Sphingomonadales bacterium
CTGTTCAGATAAAGCCACGCTCTCGCTCTGAAGGTGCGCGAGCGCGTCAGCGGCGTCATGGGTTAACTTGCCCTCACGCGCGCCATCTTCGGCCATGCGGGACGCTTGCGCTGACAAATCCGACTGCCGCTGCAATATCCGTTCCTGCTCACCCGTTAGTTGGACGAGTTTGTTGGAAACGTCATTTGCCGCATCGCGTGCTGCCATTGCAACGGCGCGGGCGTTTGCCAATTGGGTCACGGCGTCCTGTTGCCGTTCGGTTAAAGCACGCTGCGTGGCGGCGGCGCTGTCTACGGCTGCCGTCGCGGCATTGGCCTCAGCACGCGCAGCATCAGCCGCAGCCTTGGCCTCGCGCCAACGCACGAAAATAAGCCGGGCTTCGGCCTGCAATATGTCTTTTGACAAGGTGCGGTAGCGTTCGGCCTGTTTGGCCTGCCGCCGCAATTGCCCCGCGCGGGCGTCCATGTCGGCGAGGATCGTTGCCAGCCGTGCAAGGTTGCTTTCTGCCGCGCGCAGTTTTTGTTCGGCGTCTTTGCGCCGCACGTGCAGTCCGGAGATGCCCGCCGCTTCCTCGAGCATCTGCCGCCGTTCCTGTGGCTTTGCAGAGATGATTGCGCCAATCCGGCCCTGACTGACGAGGGCAGGCGAATGTGCCCCTGTCGCGGCGTCCGCAAAGATGAGGGCGACATCTTTGGCGCGCACATCTCTGCCGTTCGAGCGATAGGCCGATCCGGCGCCGCGTTCGATCCGCCGGGTAACTTCCAGTTCCTGATCGCCGTCATGTGCAGCGTCGCCATCATCGCTGCGTTCCGCCAATATAGTGACTTCGGCAAAGTCACGCGGCGGTCGGGACGCTGTACCCGCAAAGATCACATCTTCCATGCCCGCGCCGCGCATCGATTTTGCGCTGCTCTCGCCCATGACCCAACGGATCGCTTCCAGCAGGTTGGATTTACCGCAACCATTGGGCCCGACGATACCCGTCAGGCCGTTTTCGATCCGCAATTCCGCGGGCTCGACAAAGCTTTTGAAGCCGACCAGTTTCAGCTTCTTTATACGCAACGGGCTGCTCCGGTTGCGTATGAGGCGATGTCAGTGCCCCCCCGAGCCATGCTTAGCGCGCGCCAGCCTCGATCAGCTTGGTCTTCACCTGGTTCCACGAACTGGCGTCCAGCTTTGCGCCGTTGAGCATGAAAAATGGTGTTCCACTCACGCCGTCATCTTTTGTACCGCGCTCTGTGGTCTTAATCAGGCCATCGATTGCCGCTTTGTCCGACAGACACGCCTTGGCTTGGTCTTCGCTAATGCCACGCGATTTTACGAATTCAATCAGGCCCATTTTCGTACCCAGCAAGGTTGCAATTTGCTCTGGCGACATTTTTTGCATCGCTTGCTGATCTGCCTCTGTCACCGTGCTGATTTTGCCCAGCCAGGCAGGCTGTTCGGCGTAAAGCTGATCGGTCAGCGGGAAAAATGCTTCAGGACCGCTGCATTGGGCCAGCAGGAAACCGGGAACGTCCTGAATACCATGGACCAGAAAGGGACGGAATTCCATCGACACGCGGCCGCTGTTGACGATTTCATGCAGCTCTTCCGATGCCTGCACAGCGAATTGCGCACAACCGGGGCAGGTGATTGCGCCATATTCGACCAGCTTCAACGGCGCGTCCGGATTGCCCATTTTATAGCCGCCAAATTCGGTTTTGCTGACGACGTCGACCCATGTCTTATCGACGGGGGCTGCCACCTTAGCGATCGGTTCGCCTTTCGGGGCACCCGCTGTGTCACCGCCGCTACAGGCTGCGAGCGCCAAAACTGCTAATGTTGTCGAAATGAGTGTCTTGATACGCATGGGATATCCTTCAATTTGGAATGTCGAGTTATTTCAATACGGCTTTCAGTTCGGCCGCACTATGGACGTGGTCTTGCAAGGCGCCATTAACCATGAATGACGGTGTACCTTGCACGCCAAGTGCTGCTCCGGCTTCGGTCATATCGATGACCGCATTCAATGCAGCCTTGTCCGCCAGACAGACTTTTGCTTGAGCTGGCGTGATGCCGCGCTGTTGCATGATTGGTCCAAGCCCAAGTGCGTCAAACGCGCCGATCATGAAACCAACATAGTCTGCGGATTTAAGCTTTGCCTGCGTTTCAGCATTGATATTTTTGGTCTTGCCCAACCAGATCGACTGGGTTGCGAACAAATGCCGCTGATTACCAAAAAATTTGCCCTTGCCACCACAACGCGCAAGCATGGCGGCGGTGAGGTCGACCGAGTTCAAAACCATATTGCGCACTTCGTAGCTGGCTTTGCCGGTTGCAACGGACTGTGCCTTGAATGCGGGCGCTTCTTTCAATTCAAAATCCGCACAATGTCCGCAGGTGTAACTTAGATATTCGACCACCTTATTGCGGGCTGCCGGATTGCCCAAAACATGGGCGCCTTTGTCGGTTACAGTTACGGTGGAAAGCCATTTGCTTGGGGTAGGTGCAGCTGCCAGAGCGGCTGAAAGCGACGCCGCACCCAACAAGACGAAAAACAGGGACTTTTTTGCACGCAACATCGACATAGCCTTAGCCATTGAAACCATGACGTGCATCTGGAATCACTCGCTGCCTTTGGCAAGGCTTTTTGCAAGGCTTTCGAGCACGGCAAACAGTTCGGGATCACCAATTTCGCGCAGAGATTCGCCCAGTTCCATCGGTATAGGCTTTAGCGAAGGCGGCGCTATCGGTTGCCGTGCGGGTGGCTTTGCAACCGGCCCTTGGCGAACCTTGACCCGCGCGACGGCGCCATAGCCGAAAAAGCGATTCACCCGGTCGATAATCTCGGGAAGCACATGCTGGATCATCGTGGCATGCGCGCCTTCAACGGTCAGCTCAAGCGTGCCATCGGATTTCTTGCCAATGGGAAAACGGATCGCTTCAGGCGCAGAGACAGCAGCGTAACGCGCGCCAACAATTTCGTCCCATCGGCTAACGACAGAACTTTGCACAAAGCCAAAGCGTCGGAACGCCGCCCTGCCGATTTCGGGCATGAGTGCGGACACCGCTTTGGCTTCGCCGCCGCGCGGACGTTGAAACGTCTTGGGCGTTACCGGCTTTTTCGGGCCCTTTGGCGCTGTTGGTGGCTTGCCTTTATCCATCACCTAATCCATGCCATTTTACATGCCTGCCGTCCAACAGACTGACCAGAATTCTGGGGATATCGCCGAGCGTCTGCTGGCGCATTATGATGTTCATGCCCGAACCTTGCCATGGCGGAAATTGCCGGGGCAGGGTTTCGCGGACCCATATCATGTCTGGTTGTCGGAAATCATGTTGCAGCAGACCACGGTCGCCGCCGTCGGTGCCTATTTCCGCAAATTTACCCAGACGTGGCCCAATTTTGCGGCCCTAGCTGCGGCTGATGATGCTGATGTTATGGCCGCATGGGCCGGGCTTGGTTATTATGCCCGTGCCCGCAATCTGTTAAAATGCGCACGCGTGGTTGTTTCCGAATATCAGGGGCAATTGCCTTCCTATGAAGCAGATTTGCTAAAGCTGCCCGGCATCGGTCCTTACACAGCAGCGGCGATTGCAGCGATCGCATTTGGGCGGCGCGCGGTGGTGGTCGACGCCAATGTCGAGCGGGTGGTATCGCGGCTATTTGCGATATCGACGCCGCTGCCGCAGGCAAAGCCACCCATTCGCGAGGCTACGGATAGCATCACGCCAGAACTGAGGGCAGGCGATTTTGCGCAGGCGATGATGGATCTGGGCGCGGGTATCTGCTCAGTACGGTCTCCTTCGTGCCTGATTTGCCCCATCCAGTCCGCATGTGCCGCCTTTCGTGCGGGCAACCCCGAAGCCTTTCCGACTAAATTGCCCAAAAGCGCAAAGCCGCAACGGGTGGGGCATGTGTATTGGATTGAACGCGATGCCCATGTCTGGCTGCTGCGCCGTGATGATCGCGGCTTGCTTGCGGGCATGCGGGCATTGCCTGATGACGGATGGACAGCGCGCATCGACGGTGACGCAATTCCGCCCGCCCTGGCCCAATGGCAAAAATTGCCAGCGCAGGTTTCGCATATATTCACGCATTTTTCCCTTACCCTGAACATTGCCGTTACGTCATGGCCAGCAGACGCGGACGGCCCCGGTGAGGGCGAGTGGTGGCCGCTAAAATCGCTCGACAATGCTGGTCTGCCGACCGTATTCAGAAAAGTGACTGAGGCGGTTTTGAACGCAGGAGAGAGATGATGGACGTACAAGCAACAGGCCAGATCATGATGGATCGGCGCGGATTACTGGCATGGGGCGGGCGACTGGCAGGGGCCGGAGCCGCTGGCGCTTTCCTGCCCGGCATGGCTTGGGCGCAGGCTGCCGAAAAATATCCTACGATTAAAGCCGAATTTGAAAGCTATGTTTCATCGGGCAAGCTTCCGGGCGTTTTGGCAACCATTGGCCGGGCGTCTGGTCTGCCAGACGTCATTGCCGTTGGTACGCAAGGACTGGGCGAGAAAACGCCTGTCAATATCGACTCATTATGGCGCGTCTATTCGATGACGAAGCCTATCACAGGCATGGCCGCGATGATTTTGGTTGGCGAAGGCGAGATGAAGCTCGACCAGCCCATCTCCGAATTCCTCCCTGAATTCGCCAACATGACAGTATTGACCGATCCTGAAAAAAGCATGGATGCGGTTCCGGCCAAGAACCAGATTACGGTTCGCCACTTGTTGACACATACGGCTGGCCTTGGATATTCCATCATCACCAAGGGGCCGTTGCTTCAGGCTTATTTGGACAACGGCATTACGCCGGGCATCGTCAGCCGCTTTCCTATTCCAGGTCAGCCAACCAGCACGCCGACCCCCGATCTGAAGACATTTTCGGAACGGCTTGCGAAATTGCCGTTGATTGCAGAACCCGGAACCAAATGGAGCTATTCCATCTCGCTCGATTTGTTGGGCCGCGTGATTGAAGTTGCCAGCGGTATGGACTTTGAGGCCTTCCTCAAGACACGCATTTTCGAACCGCTGAAAATGAACAGCAGCTATTTCCAAGTGCCAAAGTCGGAAACGCCGCGATTGGTTTCAAACTATGCGCCCGTCAACGGTGTCCTGTTCCCAATCGATCCCGCGGCGACGAGCATCTATCTCGACAAGCCTGCCTTTGCCTTTGGTGGTGCAGGTGTGGTCTGTTCGGCGCGCGATTATGACCGGTTCCTCAACATGCTTGCCAATTATGGTGAGCTGGACGGCGTGCGGATCATGTCACCAAAAACTGCAGCGCTCGCAATGTCCGACCTTTTGCCCCCTGCCGTGTCAACCGACGGTACTTTTGCGGAAGGCGCGGGCTTTGGCGCGGGCGGACGCGTTGGCAAGGGCGCGAACGAGGGCGTATATGGTTGGGGTGGTGCTGCCGGCACCGTTGCGTTCGTCGACCCGAAGCGCAAGTTGCGCGCGATTTGCATGGCGCAATATATGCCAAGCAACGCCTATCCGTTCCACGAGAATTTCGCAAAATGGGTCCTGAAGGACCTTGGCCTGCCAGCCTGATCCGATGATGTCGCCGGGATTTACGGGCTCACCGCTCGATCGCGCCGACCGCGTCCGCAACGACGCGGAAGCCTATGGCGCTCTGCTCGCTGACTGGCGTGCGCGGGTTTTGGGTCTCGATGGCCTTGATCCCCGCGTCAGCGATGCAGGCGGCTTGCATTGGCATTCGCTGGCAGAGCTAGATGGTTCGGAAGAGCTGATCTTACTTGGCCTGTCCGATGATAAGCCGCACTTTGTCGCCGTCGTTGAAGCGACCGGAGACGCATTCCGTTCGCCCGCTATCTGGCGGGCCCTTTCCATGCTGCCTGCCGAAGATGCCGCAATTTACGGCACCGCGCGCAGCCTGATCGAATGGCACAATAACCATCGCTTTTGCGGGCGTTGCGGACATGCCACAGTGCTGTTCCGTGCGGGATGGGGCCGCAAATGCGGCAATTGCGCAAAGGAGCATTTTCCACGCACCGACCCTGTGGTCATCATGCTTGCCGAATATGAAGGCAAAGCGCTCGTCGGTCGCCAGTCGCGCTTCCCGCCGGGAAATTACTCGGCACTCGCAGGCTTTTTGGAACCCGGTGAAAGCATGGAGGAAGCGGTTCGTCGTGAAATCCATGAAGAGGCCGGCGTCACCTGCGGCGCCGTGCGCTATGTCACCAGCCAGCCATGGCCATTTGGCGGTTCGCAACTGATGATGGCGTGTATCGCTGATGCGCAAAGCGACGCGCTGGTCCTCGACACCACCGAAATAGAAGACGCCATGTGGGTCACAAAGGAAGAAGCGCGCGCTGCGCTGGAAGGTGCTTCGGACCGCCGTTTCAATGCGCCGCCGCCCTTTGCGATTGCGCATAGCCTTTTGAAATATTGGGTGTCGCAATGACCGGGGCCGCCGTTCCGTTGCGCATTGATATTGTATCCGATGTCGTCTGCCCGTGGTGCATCATCGGTTTAAAACAGGTGGAGAAAGCGCTGGCGCTGGTAGGCCGCGATCTGGCCGTTGAAACCCATTGGCACCCGTTTCAACTCAACCCGAATATGCCCCCTGAAGGCGAAGACACCGCCGAACATATTGCCCGCAAATATGGTAGCACGCCCGAACAGAGCCGCGCCAACCGGCAACGGCTGAGCGATATTGGCGATAGCGTGGGTTTTGCCTTCAACTATGGCGAGGGCATGCGCATCTACAATACATTCAATGCGCATCAGCTGCTGACGATTTTCGGCAGCGAACGTGGCTGGAAAGCGCAAACGGATCTGAAAATGGCACTGTTCAAGGCCTATTTTCAGGACCGCCGCGATGTGAGCGACACCGAAGTCTTGTGCGATATTGCCGAGGCGCAAGGCATGGACCGCGCAGTGGCGGCCGCATGGATCGCCGACGCGGCGCTGACCGAAAGCGTGCGCGCTGAAATGGCGCATTGGACGGACCAGAATATCACCGGTGTCCCCGCGATCATCTTTGACCAGAAATTCATGGTTCCGGGCGCACAAAGCGCCGAGACGTTTGCCGATGTGATTTCAAAGGTGCTCGCGAAACGCGAAGCGGCTTAAACCAGCCCCATCTTCATAAGTTCGCCCAGCATCTTTGGTGACATTTCGTCACGGCCATCGGTTTCGATCGAATCGAGATCCGGCGGCGTGTTCGCTTCCTCAAGATAGCGCCAACCTTGATGTGCCCTTTTCGGTGTGGAACGCACCGCGATCAGGCGCGGTTGCAGCCGGATCCAATGGCGACCGGCACCATTTTCCATAAAACCCAAAATCGGGCTTCGGCCGATGATGGTGTGCGTGTGAATCCAGAACAGCGATCCACCCGCCATTTCGTCAACGCGCTTGGGCAAATAACGCGTGGTCAGCCGCACTTCACCATCCTGCGCATAAGCCGCGAGACGCTCGCGCAAATGTTTCGGGCTTTCCGCGCCGAACGCGATTTTGGTCATGTTAAGAGGCATGGGGGTTATTTGGTAACTGCAGTGTTAACCGACAAGACCGCTGAAGACCGCAAGGCCCAAGAAAATAAGGAAGCCCATGGAATCCGTAATCATGGTTACGAATATCGAACTTGATACAGCAGGGTCCTGATCAAGGCGATCAAGCAGAACAGGTATGGCAACACCCGACAAACCAGCCAGCGCGATATTGCACAATATCGCCACCGCAATAACGCCGCCCAGCAGCCGATCGCCAAATATGATGCCCGCTCCGAAGCCAGCGATAACAGCAATCGTTGCACCAATGAGCAGGGCGACGCGAATCTCCCTCAGGACCTCGTCGACTTCGGCTTCGGTGAGACGCCCCGTGTTCCGGCGGCGGTTGAAGATGGACTCGAACCGGTCTGACAGTGCTTCGAACATGGCTCGTCGATCCTACCGACGCCCCGGAAACCGCGCTCGCCTCACTCGCACCAGGTGGAGTCAACGCCACCTTTGGCCGCCGCTTCATCATCAAACACTCGTTGGCGGCGTTGGGTGCGCCGGTGCGTTTCGTCAGCCGCATCGGTGCCGACGACACGGCGGGCCAACTCGTGCTGGAAAGCGCCGCACGCTTCGGCCTCGCCGTCGACGGCATCCAGCGCGAGCAGCAGCTCGCCGCCGCGCCGGATCTCCACCGCCCCGTCTGACCACTGCGCTACGCGCACTGGCGCACGATCGCCAGCTGGGCCCGCGGCGGCGGGTTGCCGCGGGCCCGTAGGGCCGCCGCCCGGGCTCGCGTGGTCCGGGGCATCGCTGTCCGTAGCGTCGGGCCTTGCGGCCTCTGCCTTCAAAACGTGTTGCGAGCCCGGCTCTGGGGTGTGCTTGAAAACGGGGGTGGCACCGCGAGCAGGCGCAACGTTATTGCCTCGGCCGGTCGGGCTCGCGGACCCTTCGGCGCCATGACTCTGC
>CALDKP010000159.1 GCA_937898535.1 uncultured Sphingomonadales bacterium
CATTAGTCCCGCGATCATGTCCTCGACCAATTTCAGGCTTTTGGCAGACTCCATCGGATCGGCGGCATTGAGCGCTAAGCCATCTTGTGTTGTCGGGGCTGGCGACCAGCTTTCACCCAGTTGTGGACGTAGCGGCCATTGATTGGTTTCAATCATCAGTCGCGTCAGATCGAGCAGCACATAGCTTTCAACAACATGATCGCCTGCAATCCTGTCAAACCAACCATAACGTAGGAAATGAGGTCGCCCACTAGCCTTGAGACCGTAAAGGTCATTTTCGAAGTGCCCCACCAGATACCCGGTTGACGCAAACCAATCACCATCTTTGAATTGACCGCTTACCAATATGTCGGTGCGTCGTTCGAGATCGGGGAATGCATGCACCAAGGGTTGCCAGAACTGCTCGAATATTGCTTCCCTGCCAGCGCAATGGTCGACAGGCGCGCCTGCGTTGAAATTGCAATCCTTTGCGTATAGCAAATCTAACAGCGCACGGTGGTTTTTACCCAAGTCGCGGTGGCCAGAAATAAGCTGCCAGTAACCCGCTTTATCAAGTGTCATTTTGAGCTCCTCTTTGACACCAATATTGACTTCGAATGCAATCCCCGTAAACCGTTATTTGTCAGGCATTTTGAAATGCCTGAAAAATGACGGAAATGCAGGAACTTCATGGCCAAATCTATCGCCACTATTGATGACTTAACGTGCCAGGCACTCACAAATCGAATGGTCCGCTACGCAGACATGATTCCCTGTTACAACGCCTTTATCGATTGCCGGACGCCTGGCTCTGAGGCTAAAGAAAATTTTACGATTATAGGCCCTGGTGTCTCGGAAAACCCAGGACAGCATGTTCATATCGCTGAACCTCATGGCTATAATATCGGCGGAGCACGCCAACCACCGGGGTGTGTAAATTCGCAGCATAGCCACGATACCGCTGAAGTATTTGTCGTCCACAGCGGCCATTGGCGGTTTGACCTTGGTGAGCATGGCGACGATGCGCAGGTTGACCTGCATCCCGGCGATGTTATTTCGATTCCGACGCGTGTTTTTCGCGGCTTTACCGCCACGGAACGTGCCGAAGATGGTAGTCCTGGGTTTCTATGGGCGGTTCTTGGCCAAGACAATCCGGGCCGAGTGACATGGGCTCCACAGGTGTTCGATATGGCAAAAGATTACGGGCTTGTTTTGCTCGAAAATGGATCGCTGGTCGACACTGCGGCGGGGGAAGCTGTTCCCTCACATGTGTCGCCAATGGCTCCAACATCCCGCGCCGCGGCCGATGCTTTGAACAAAATGGATTTGGCGCAGGCTCAATCTATCGTTTGGCGGCATGCAAACTCCGATGGCACATCGGCAATTCAAATTATCGGCGAAGAAGGTCCGCTAAATTGGGACCACGGTTTTATGCTTGACCGCATCGATATCGCGCCTGGTGAGATGATTTACCGGCATGATACAAATGACAAGGCCGTGCTTTTCACCCATCGCGGTAGCGTTCAGATCGAATGCGAAGATGGCTTTGTGACGGTAGGCGAAGGCGATACGATCAGCCTTCCAGTTGGATTACCACGCCGCTTGCTCGCAGATGCAGGAGCAACTGCGTATCTGGTTTACCGATGACCACGGTTCCCAATGGAG
>CALDKP010000160.1 GCA_937898535.1 uncultured Sphingomonadales bacterium
AGCCTGCTCGATGAACCTGACGATGGTGGTTCCCGCGGCGACGCCGGTGCCGGTGTCATAGGTGATCATGCGGATATTGGTCGCTTTGGTGTCTGCCAGCGCAAGCGCGGTCGCGTTGGCGATGGATTGGCCAACGTCGCCGTCCGGACCAGTCACTGGCAATAGCAACGCCACGCGGTGCATGCCGTCCAGCGGGTCCTCTGACACCACAGGTGGTGGCCCTTTGCCCCCACGCGGGACGGCGGCGCAGGCCGCGAGCAAAACGATCGAAGCCAAAACCAGCAGCTTTTTGATCTGTCCTGCTAAGGCTTGCGGCGTTGCGCCGCTTGCTGCATTGGTTGCGCTCATGAATTTTCCCTTGGGTAGAAGCATATAAATCAGATGATGTTCGAATCGGGCTTATATGTCGTTGCGACACCAATCGGCAACCTTGCAGATATGTCACAAAGGGCGATTGATCTGCTGGAAGCCGCAGAAATTGTCGCTGTAGAAGACAGCCGGGTAACCGGCAAATTGTTGCATCATCTTGGCCTGAAGAAAAAGATGCGGCGATATAACGACCATAGTGGCGAGGCCGAGCGTGAGTCTCTCGTCGCCGCTGCGCGCGGCGCGGTTGTTGCGCTGGTATCGGATGCAGGGACACCGCTGATTTCAGATCCCGGTTACAAGCTGGTGCGCAGCGCACGCGAGGCAGGGGTGCCGGTATATACGATCCCCGGTGCAAGCGCGGTTACGGCGGCGCTATCGATTTGCGGTTTGCCGACAGACCGTTTTCTGTTCGCTGGTTTCCTTCCCAATAAAGCCAAGGCACGTGTCGAAACCTTGACGGAACTGGGGCAGGTAAAGGCGACGTTGGTTTTTTACGAGGCAGGGCCGCGTCTTGCAGCGTCCCTTTCCGCAATTGCGGAAACCTATGGCGACCGTGAAGTCGCTGTTGCGCGGGAGCTGACCAAGAAATTTGAAGAGGTTGTAACGGGCACCGCATCCGAACTTGCCGCGCGTTATGCGGCGCAGGAGCCAAAGGGTGAAATCGTCCTGATCATTGGTCCGCCGGCGGATGACGTTGCCTATGACACGGGCGATGTGGACGCAGCCTTGCGCGAAGCACTGGATACCATGTCCGCCGCTAAGGCCGCTGGCGTCATTGCCAAGCGTTTCGGGCTGGAGCGCAGCGACGTTTATGCGCGCGCTACGCAACTGAAGTCGCAGTGAACCGGTTGGCCGCAGAAAAATTGGGGCGGCGCGGCGAAAATATTGCTGCCTGGTTTTTGCGGTTAAAAGGGTGGCGGGTCGTTGCAACGCGGGTGAAAACGCCGCGCGGCGAAGTCGACTTGATCGCGCGGCGCGGCAAAACCATTGCGTTCGTTGAGGTAAAAGCGCGCGCAAATGTGCGTGACCTCGCCACCGCGATTGACGCTTACAGATTACGCCGCGTGGCGGCTGCGGCCGAAATTCTGCTCCCGAAATATGGAAAAGAGTGCGAAAATATGCAGATAGACGTGATTATGGTTGCGCCATGGCGTTGGCCGAACCATCTGCCAAACGTCTGGCACGGATAAGGACAAGCAAATGGCAATACAAATGGCGGTCCAAATGGACCCGATGGACGGCATCAACATTCAAGGCGACTCCAGCTTTGCGCTGATGCTTGCGGGCCAATCGCGCGGCTATGACATTTGGCATTATGATGTGACGTCGTTGACGCTCGACGCCAATGACCGGCTGACCGCCCTCGCACATCCTGTGCATGACATCCAACGCGTTGAGGGCGCGCATTATCGGTTTGGCGCGCCACAGCGTATTGATCTGGGCTCCGACATTGACGTCGTGCTGATGCGGCAGGACCCGCCATTTCACGTCGGCTATATCACCGCGACCCATTTGCTCGAACGCATCGAGCATGAGACGTTGGTGGTCAACAATCCAGCCAGCGTGCGCAATGCGAGATCGGAAGAGCACACGTCTGAACTCCAGTCACTAGC
>CALDKP010000161.1 GCA_937898535.1 uncultured Sphingomonadales bacterium
GACTGGAGTTCAGACGTGTGCTCTTCCGATCTGCGCCATGACAGCGCTATTTACGCCATCGACCCACAAGAGACGCCTACCCTTGCCCCAATCGAGCGATAATGTCATCTGGTCGCTAGCCATGCGAAGTCATCCCTTCGTGTGCAGGGCCGGGGGCTGTTGACGCAGCTTTCCGGCCCGTTTTGTGGTTAGCCACGAACACTGAAGTTTCTGACATATTCCGTCGCGAATTACGCGACGTTAGACAAACCAAGTGCTTTGGCTGTCCCGACATTACACTCCACTTGGTTGCATCATAGATCGCGCGCGCGACCTTCTCCACCAAATCACCCTTGTTCATGGTCGTTGTCCTTCTTCTCGGCTGCGTATTTGCGGAGTTCGCGGCTAACCATGCCAGCGATCTTCATGGCGAACGGGTCCAGCGGGGGCAGCTTGTCGTCCAGGCCGAGCAGCATCGCGGGGCTGACACTGAGGGCCTCAGACAGGCCCCATACCGCGTTGACTGTCGGGTTTACCGACTTGCCTTGCTCCATTTCCCAAACGTGGGATTTTGTCAGACCCGCAGCATCCGCGACGCTTTGCAGGCTCATGTCGCGCAGCTCGCGCAGAAGCTTTATCCGCGTGCCAAGCTGGCTGCCGTCAAATTTTGGTTTGGCTGTCATGATCGCCTTCCTCCCCCTCACACGGCACCAACCCAGCCAAATCCGACCGGCACGAGGTGCACCCGCACTCATCCCCCATGCTGGCCTGCACGGTCGGCGATGGCGCGAATATGGCCATGATCCTGTCATCCTGCGCGCGGTGATAGGCGCACATAAGTCCGTGATCGGCTGGCAGCGATTTGCAGCAGTCCGACATGGCGCAGACGTTGGTGCGGGTTGGGCGGGTCATGGTCTCGCCCTCCGTTCAGCCAACGGCACCAACCAAGACCGATGCCCGCGCAGTTTTTCGGCTACCGGCTGAGGCGGGTTCATCATCAGGGCCAGCGTCTTTTCGCGGATCGCTTGCGCAAGGGCTGGATCGCGTTGGGAGGCTAGGGCGCGGGTCATGATGGCAGACTTTCAGAGAAACCCGCTGCATTGCGATGTCCGCCGCCCCCAAAGATCGCGGCTACTTCCGATACATCCTGGCGTTCGTCGCAGCTTCGCAGGCTCCACATGCGCTTACCATTCGCCTCATACCACATAGCGGAGAAAGGCGCGTCGGGGTGCCTGTCCAGAAGCGCGTGACCGACCTCGCTGGCGAACATAGGAGGGCAGTTGACCACGATCGGGCTATGCTCAGCCAGTCCTCTGCGCTTTGCGAACGACGCTATCTCATCAACCTTGGCATCAAAGAACCGCTGCATCGCGCGCGCTTCTGCCATGATTTCTGTATTCCCCATTTCAAGCCGATAATTAATGCTATCGAAATGCTCGAAACTGAACGGCTCTGATCGTAGCCATAGGCCGAAAGGCTTTGTTTCGGGCATAGTGAAACGCCAAAGGTCGCGATCTTGGATGAGCCGCAGCAACATCGGGGCAGGTTCTTCGTGGCAGAACTCCCACGCCAGAACGGCACCAGATTTTTCCATGTCAAAGAGTGCAGCAATCGGCTGACCAATAAATTCATCATTGCGGTAGACATGGGAAAGCGGGTCGTCGTCGGCCCAAAAATCACCGGCCACATCATCAATCGACCAGTCGGCAAGATCGGCCTTTGCGGTTTTATGATGATCCAAGACGATAACAGAAGCGGCATCCTTGGCCATTGCCGCCAACACGTCACGCTTGTAGCTGAAATCCACTATCAAGACGTGCTTGCCTGTCACGTCTGGTGGATTTTGACCATAGTTTGCAGGCGCGTATTCCGGCGCGTCACGCCACTTTACCCAGCACGCCCACGCAGCGCCGAAGCCGTCTGCGCAATGATCGTGATATATTATGATATCCGGCTGGTAGGCCATCTGAATTTCCGGCCCCGTTTGTTAGACTGGCAGGCCGTCCCTTGGAGAAAATGTTGCCTCCCCGCTTGTCGCGGCCCGCGTCGGGGAGGATTGCTTGCGGGGAGCGGTTAGGCGATCAGTTGTCGAACCAGATGACGAGGCGGGCCATCTTTCCGTGCCTCACTAGTTCTTCGACTGCCGCCAAAACTGCGAAATACTCAGCGTCTATGCCCCATGCCGGATCGCGTGGGGCCTCTAACACGGCGCGAAATTCCTGCGGCGTCAACCATGTGTGCGAATGATTATCAGGGTCAGAAACCCAATATTCCGGCCTGCCCTCGTCAAGGGCTATCCAGTGGCTTCCATACTTGATCCACTCTTCCGCTCGGCTGCGATTAACCTCTCGCTCGCCGCTTTCTTCTTCCCCATCGGGGATGACGCGAAACCGGTCATCGTCGGCTGCTGACCAGCCTAAATCTACTGGACTACCCTTCGGCGGGATCAAGCATTTGCTTGGCTGGTCAGAATATTCCCGCACGCCTGCAATCTTGGCGAACAGGTCATAGTCACGACCTGGATTGATGCGCCCGCCTAAACTTTGCCAATATAGCTTTTTGTCGTCAGGCTGGGGGTGCGCATGTTCGATGTAGAGATGGATGTCGCAGCCCATCACCCAGCCCTCCGCTTATTCGCCCGATAATCCCGGTCGGCCTGCTTGCGGCCGCGCCACTTTTGGGCGTCGGGGCGGAGGGCGGCGAGTTCGGCGGCAAGGTCAGTGATCTTGGCATGGGTGGCGACGGCATTATCTTCTTCATCGACCACGCCAGCATCGACAAGGATGCTGTACATGGTCGCATCGACATCGCCTTCCCATTCCTCGCTGCCGTTCTGGATCGACCAATCAGTCACCCCTAGGACATCGGCCAGAGATTTCAGAACGTAGGTAGCGCCTTCGTCCTTTTGCGCCTCGCAATCAGCAGCGGCGCTCAACAGGCGCGCGTTCTCACGCTGCAATCGCCCGATCGTCGCCTCACGATCCAATATGACCCTTCCGCGCGTATCGAACATGTGGGTCCAATGCTTCACCACCGCCTCATGCGCCCGCACCGTCATCAGTCCTAAAAACGACATGGCTATTCCTCCTTATGCTGCTGTGCGGCGGGCAAGTCGGTATCCGCGCTGTTGATGCCCTTCGATCTCAAAGCCGCGATCACGAAGCCGGTTGATGTAGGTGAACATGATTGCGTGCAGCACGCCGACATCATCGGCCAGAACACGTCCGTTAACCCAATCGCCATGATCAAGGCGGGCAAGAATGGCCCTTTGGCGGCGGCCTAGTCGCTGGTGCATTAGAATCCGCCCTCGCTATCTTCCGCGCCGGTAAACCCCTCGTCCGTTTCGCTTTCCGGCTTGCCTTCCAACGGGGTCAGCATGTCGCGGCGAATTTCGTAGGCTTCCATGACCTTGGCGTGCAGGTCAGGCCGCGTTGCCTCCAGCTTGGCGACCGACTTTGCGCCAGCCTCGATATGGGCTGCCAGCGCTTCGGGCGTGTCGATCTGGCCAAGGCGGGCGATGTGTTCGTTTGCCCAATTGGCGGCGGCGTTGGGATCGGGCTTGCGTTGCGCTTCCCTGACCAGCGGGTGAAAGGTGAAGTCCCTTTTCTTGCCCTGCGATACGGTCAGCTTGATCGTCTTGGGGCCGTCGATATGCGACATATGGCTGATACGGATACCGCCGACCTTGCCATCCGCGCCGAACGTCACTTCGGGGTCACGATACACGCGGATCGACTTGCCGGGGAATTCCTGTTCAAAGTTGTCTGGCGTGATAGCCCATGCCAAGACCATCGCCCTGCCCATGGTTTTGCAGGGCTTGAATGGCTTTCCGTTGTCGCCTTCATAATTGAGAACGAGTTTTGTTTCGCGGCCATCCTTGACGGCGCGGACGCTCGTTATGGTGATAACGCGCGGGCCTGCAATCAGGTCGTCGGCGTTAAGCTGGTCCGAACGAGGTGCCAGGGCTTCGGTTAGCAGGCTCATAGTTGCATCAACCTTTCAGTAGGGATCAACCTCGCGTCGGAGGCGATCAGATTGTCGTAAACTGCGCGGGCGTCGGCCAATCGCGCCTCGAAATCAGCGGCGGCGGCAAGGATCGCGTCCTGAATTTCAGGGATCGGGAATACGCGGACCACCGGCATCACCATCCCGCCTGAGTAGCTGATGAAGTCGCACCACTTGCGCTCCGAAACGAGCAGGCCCGTCTGGATTTGCATCACGTAATCGTCAGGGATTTCACCCTTCGATACGTTCTCGACCAGCGTTTTCATCTGCCACTTCTGGACGCGGCTCTTGCACTCGATCAGCCCGTCATCACCGACTAAGCCATCGGGGCTATAGCCGATCGTGAAGCCCCATTTGTCGTTAGTGATGAAGCCGCACTCAGTGACCGGCGCGTATGTCTCGCGATATTTTCCGCGCGCATGTTCTTCATCGAAGTTGCCGCGCTCCATGTCATACGATTGGAAATGCGGCTCGACGTAGTTGGTAACGCGCTGGGCAAGCAGTTCGTACAGGTGGATTTTCACCTTATCGTTATTCGCTATCTTGAGCGTCGGCGTGATGATCAATTTCATTTCCGAAGCCGTCAGCAGCCCGCACCGCGCCTGCAACCAAGCCTCGCTGCCCTGCTCGAACTGGTCGTGGATGACCATGCCGCGCTTGCCAGCATATTCCTTCTTAGGAGCCGCAGCCTTAGCCGGTTGATGATCCGGCTTAGGCGCGTCGATCCGCTCCCGATCGAACGCATCGAAAATATCGTCCTGCTTTGGCTCGACGTAATCGAGCGCGAAGGGGTTGTCGGTCATGGCTCAGAACCTCAGCGTCACATGGGGGACATCGCCAGCGCGGATCAGAAGCACGATCTTTTTCGCTGTTTCCTCATCCACCCCTGCCGTCATGATCGCTTCCTTAGCGGCGCGCATGACGGCGGTGCGGTGCTTCTGGTTGGCGTCGCGCTTGGCCTGCTCCTCTAGCGCTATCCGCTCCTGCTCTTCCCGCTCCTGTTGGGCGGCGCGTTCCTGCGCGCGTTCCATGGCAGATTGGACATTAGCCAGCGTGGCGTCGCGAATGGCGCGGACCTCATCCTGCATGTCGCCAAGGTCATCATTGATGACGATCTTGTCGGTCAGTTCGCGCAGGAGGATGCCATAGGGATAGGCCTTGCCGCCAATCATCCCCAAGCCGACTTCCTGAATATGTGCGATGATCTGGCGCGCGTAGGACCGCTTGCGCTCAATCTCAGCGGCCTTTTCATCAGCTTCGCGCTGGACGGCGGCGGCGGCATCAGCCTTCGCGCGCTCAATCCGCGCGGCCTCCGCCAACTCGGCCTCAATCCGGCGCTTCTCCGCGTCCGCCTTGGCCTGTTCGGCGGCAATGCGCTCAGCTTCGATCCGCGCCGCTTCTGCGCGCTCCGCCTCTGCCTGCTCTGCCGCGATACGATCAGCCTCAGCACGAGCGGCGGCTTCCTGGCGCAACTTCTCCAGTTCCGCGCGCTCGGCCTCCTCTCGCGTCAACCGATCCAGCGCCGCCTTAAGCTGGCTGACCGCGTGATCCTTCGCCTTCTGCGCGGCGTCCAGCTTGTCGCCAAACAGCGTCGGGTCCAGCACGGTTTCATAGACGGACATGCCGCGCGTCCGCACATCGGCGGCGCTATCGTCAAGGCTGACCATCGCATCGCGCGCCAACTGATTGATAATCGCATCGGCGCGCTCGTTGCGGTCCTTCTCTGCCTGCTCCCATTCAGTCAGCGGCTTGCGGGCTTCCACGGCCAGCGCGTCAAGCTGCTCCTTGATGCCGTTCCACGCGCCGTTGACCTGCGCCGTCATGTTGCGCCATTCAGCGGTCAGGCGCAGACGGTCCTTGTCGATCGAGGCTTTCTCGCTGCGCACCTTGGCGGCGACCGACGCAATGGCATCGCGGCCCTTCTTGGTGGTTAGATCCACCGGCACCGCGTCAACATCTGCTTTCAGCTTGGCGTAGAAGGCGTCAAACTTCGCCTGATCGAACAGCACAACGGCTGCGGCGGCATTGGCGACGGGGACAATATCCGTCGCGGGCTGGTCGATTATTGCAACACTTGCCATCGTCAAAACTCCTTCAAACATTAGGAACGGCCAGCATCCAGCCGAAGAAAAGGACGATGCACCCAACGAAGATCACGGCCTTCTGAAACGGCGTGTCGGGGATGCAGATGCCCGGTTCTTCGCGGGCGCGGGGTGGGAGGGTGATGCGGGTCATAGCTGCTCACCATTCATGGCAGCGGTCCATTCAGCGCCGGTGGGTTCCGACCGTGGATCGCGGAAATATGGCTTGTGTGCGCGGCAAAGCTGGCCCGGCTTCAAAATCTTGGGATGCGCTTTGGGCAGCTTCTCGCGACAAACTGGACATGGCACTCCGAACACTTGGCGTTCGCGGGCGCGCATGACTTTCAGGTCGCGGAAGGCGTCGATCATATCACTCACGCCACCCACCCCAGCTTGGCCGCAATCCGGCTTGCATCGACCAGCGCGTCCAGCATCTGGTCCACAGTGATGCACAGAGCCGCAGCCTTGGCATGTGGACCGCCCAGCGCTTCGGCTTCGAGAAACGCCTGATTGTGCAGGATATCCAGCGCCTCGACCCGCTTGTCGTCGCGGTCGAACGCGGTGTATTCGTCGGTCGTCATCGCATAGACATTGCTGATGCGCTTACGCAGCGGCGGGCTGGCGATGCAGCTTGCGAAGATCATTCGGGCCTGAGTGCGTTCGTGCCATGGTGCCGTGTCTGCGCTGGCGAAATTGTGGTGCGCGGCGGTCATTGACGATCCTCCCGCAGCATTTCAGCGCGGGCCTCAGCCTTGTATTCCGCAGCGCGTTCGCAATCGTCCTGCCAATCTTCCATGCACTCGGCGATCAGGCCGTCATCTTCATAGAAGTAGCTTGGCACGATGATGGATTTGTCGGCTGGAATGATCTCCAGTATCTCGACGCTCGGATCTTCCGGCGGCTGATAATAGTCGCCCTTGTATCCTTCATAGCGCGAGTATGTGACGCGGACATCGTAGTCCGCTTCGCCATCCAAATCGTCCTCGATCGTGATGCTGGTGGTGAATGATCCACGGGCGGTCATGCCGCTGCACATTCAGCAGGAGCATCGACCTTCGCGAACGGACGCCCGGTATCAGCGCAAATGGCCTCGATAACCGGCTTGTAGGCCCGCCAGAACTTCAAAGCCTGCCGATCCATTGCGATAATCTCGCGGTCAGAAAATGCCAGCCAAGCGGAAATTTCATGGTGCTGGCAGCCAATGACCATTTCCTGATCCGCGATGGTAACGGTCCAGGTCAGGCCGGTAATGGTGACAGGGGAGACCAGCGCATCGCCGGAGACCTGCGCATCGCCGGAGACCAGCGCATCGCCGGAGACCTGCGCATTGCCGGAGACCCACGCATTGCCGGAGACCAGCGCATTGCCGGAGACCTGCGCATTGCCGTAGACCTGCGCATCGCCGGAGACCCGCGCATTGCCGGAGACCCGCGCATTGCCGGAGACCCACGCATTGTCGTAGACCTGCGCATTGTCGTAGACCCGCGCATCGCCGGAGACCTGCGCATTGCCGGAGACCCACGCATTGTCGTAGACCCACGCATCGCCGGAGACCTGCGCATTGCCGGAGACCTGCGCATTGCCGTAGACCAGCGCATCGCCGGAGACCAGCGCATCGCCGGAGACCAGCGCATCGCCGGAGACCCACGCATTGCCGGAGACCCACGCATCGCCGGAGACCTGCAAGTTCTTCTCGGCCTCGATATAGCCACCAAGGTCGCCAGCGGACACGCCGAAAGCGGCAATCGCGACCAGCGCCTTGATGCGAAACAGTGTGCGGCCATCCCACGATTTTACCGTGTCGTCGGCCAGCAATTCATATTTGAGGTTCGGCATTGCCGGGGTCTCCATCTGCGGGTGGGGTTAGGCGGTGCGCCAGATGCGGATTTGTTCGCTGCCAACCTTGCGGACTGAAAAGGCTAACCCATTCCGCTTGCCGGTGATGGTCGCCCTTGAACTGATCCGTGAACGGTCGGCCAGCGGGGCAAGAAAGCTGTCCCCGACTTCCATCTGCTGGAACGGGTATTTATGACCTCTGCCAGCCATCTTTGAAGGCATCGGGACGCCCTGCTCAATGACATAGGCGTCGCTATCGGCTTTCATGTTCTCATCCTCCATCTGCGGGTGGGGTTAGGCGGTGGTGCGGGCGTGACGTAACGGACCGTTCAGCCACAGTTCGATCGTCGCCTTGAGCCACCCATCTTGCTTCCGGTGGCATCCGCGTATCCTGCGCTGAGAAATCTCAATCGCTTGGGATTTGCTTATCCGGCCAGATTTGAGGAGCCGGTAAACCGCGCAAACGCGCAGATATTCCCGGTCAAGGCTACGGTCTGGCGTGCAGCGAAATGCGTTCATGCCGCCACGCCTCCCTTGCGGAAGAATAGAACCCAGCGCTTTGCCGACCCAAGAGCCTGCGCGCGAGTGGCACGGACGCCATTCTTGACCGTGGTGGTGACGGAATGGCCAAGGGCGTCCGACCATTCGGTGCGAACAATTGCCCAAGCAAAGCCGCTTTCGGTTTTCGTGGTGTGGAAGCCGTATGCCATCGTCCAATCTCCCAAGCAGCGGGTGGGCTGCTGATGGGGAGTGGTATGGGGGACATTTCCCCTCGTGTCAACGGATAATGATGGGTGCAGATCGTTTTTAGGAAAGCCGTTGATTTACGCTGATAAAAACTACAACGCGGCCAAAGTCGGCGCCGTAAAGCCGATATATCTCACAAACCATCTTGACTAGGGGGGATATATCCCCGACAAGGTGGCCATGACGAACCTGATCAAAGACATCGAAGCGTTCTGCGCCACGCACGAAATGAGCGAAAGCCAGTTCGGCGTGATGACATTGAACGATAAAAACCTTGTTCCGCAGATTCGCGGTGACGGTGGCAAGAGGCCCCGGCGTCTGTGGCCAGAGACAGAGGCGCGCGTCAGGCGGGAAATGGCGACTTATCGGCCTGGGCAATCAGCTAGGCAGGCGAAAGGGGAGGCGGCATGAAATCCCTCCCCTCCACCCCGCAAGAGATCATCGCGCGCCGTGAAGCCGTGCTGGCCTACATCACCGCGCATGTCGGCAAGATACTGCCCGTCTCCCGCCTGATCGCGGTCGATATGGGATGCACGACCGCGCAGATCGATCACGCGTTCAGGATGCTGTCGCGCGAAGGTGCGATCACATGCACCGGCAACGGGAATAGCCGCGTCATCATGGTCACGGGCGTCGGCAGCACTTTGCCGCGCTACCTTGGCAAGGAAGTGTCGTCCTATGTCGCCCGCGAACCTGAGCCTGAACCGGTGCGGGTGTTCAATCATAGCTGCCCAAGGTGTGGCGTTCGTAATTGCCTGCGTCATAGCCCTGCCCCGCTGATCACGCGCCCGGCTGCTGCGATGGTGCTGGTATGACCCTCCTCACCCTCTGGACCCTCCTCAGCATCCCTGTCGGCGTGATCGTCGGCTTGTGGCTGCGCGCTTGTTGGGAGGGGTGAGTGATGGCCCTTCGCGTCCTCGATCTTTTCAGCGGTATCGGCGGCTTCTCGCTTGGGTTGGAACGCACTGGCGGTTTCGAGACCGTCGCGTTCTGCGAGATCGAGGAATTTCCCCGCCGCGTTCTGGCGAAACACTGGCCAAAGGTTCCTTGCTACCATGACGTTCGCGAACTCACCGCAGACCGGCTTGCTGCCGATGGAATTGCCGTCGATGTCATCTGCGGCGGGTTTCCCTGTCAGGACATTTCGGCGAGCGGAAGCGGGCTTGGACTTGCCGGAGAGCGAAGCGGATTGTGGTGGGAATTCTTCCGCATCATTCGCGAGCTTCGACCAGAATATGTCGCTTTGGAAAACAGCCCAGAGTTGCTGGATGGATGGCTTGGCCTCATTCTCGGAGCGCTGGCCTCGATCGGGTACGATGCGGAATGGGATTGCATTCCAGCGTTCGCCGTTGGTGCCCCTCACCGACGCGACCGGATATGGCTTGTTGCCTACCCCAATGGCATCGGACAACCGGGACCGCGGGGACTTGACCTCGCCGTGCATCCAACGCCGCTTTCGTTTGGGGAAGCAGACGCACTTGTCGCATCGGTTCAAAGGGACGCCGTGCCCTTCGTGTGTGGAAGGCATGATGGGGTTCCCGTCAGGCTGGCTAGAGATCAGCTCGCCGCCCTCGGAAACGCCGTAGTCCCCCAAATCCCCGAACTCATAGGCCGCGCCATCCTCGCGTCGATGGCCAGTGCGCCCGTGACTTTTGATGATCGTGTTCATGGAGTCTGATATGCCGCAGTGCAACAAACAGTGCGAGCGGGAACGGCCCGTATTTTCCGCTTCATCCGTTTTGGATGTAATCGGTCGCGACCTGTCCCTGATCAAATCGCAGGACTGCCTCACCTATGCCGACCTTGGCGCGGTGCTGGGCAAGTCGGAAGATCAAGCCGCGAAATATTGCGAAGGCAGCGCGGCAATGGACGTTGTGACGTTCGCCCGTGCTTGGCGCGAATGGAATGGCCGTTTTGCCGGTGGCCTTGCCGCGCTGTGCCATGACAGCCGCCCCAACAAGCATTGCGATCGGGTGCGTCAGTCAAAGGTGCTGGAGGCAGCTCTGGCACTGTCCGTTGCGCTGCAAGATGATGGCGAGGTCAGCCCCGGCGAGGTGCGCGATAATCTCAAGCAGCTGGAGGAAGCGCGGGACGCTCTGGATGAGCTGATCAAGCGCAGGGTCCGGGCAGCATGAGCCGCATCGCCAACGTTGAGCAGGGTATCGCTGAGGCTGCGCGGAAGGCGCGGCTTGTTAGCGCGATCGATACTGTCGCCATCTTGGATGCCCTGTCACGCAAGCGCGCGCTGACCGAGGAAGAAAGTCGGCGGCTCGAACGCGCCATCTATCTGGCCGATCATGCCCCGCAAAAAGAGCGCTTCTACTGGACTGTGCAAATGGACCGCACGTTGCTGGATATGCGCCAGCGCGGCGTCAAGTTTGCCGAAATTGCAACTGAGCTTGGCGTGACGGCGAAGTCTGCCGAAATACGCATGTCGCGGCTGCGCAAGATGGGGGAAGCCCCGCAATGAGAATGCGCACCAACGCCAAGGACAGCGCCATCACGATTGCGACGGCGCGCGCGCAGATGCTGGCGATGCTGGCGAACGCACGGTCCATCGACCACCACACGGCGGAATCGCTGCACCGGTCCTATCGGGTGCCTCTGCGCGAAATCGAATATCATCTGACCATCGAGCGCCAGCGTCGGGAGGCGCGGGGTTGATGGACGCGACCGATCTTTTCCCGCCAGAAAGCGATGCCGACGAGGCATGGCATATCGATCCGCGCGACAATGACCCGCGCGACGAATTGAAGCGCCAGTCCGCCTTTCTGCGCGATGCAAAGATCATCTGCCCCGGCGTCGATATATTCGCGGTCCCGAACGCGGCCAAGCGCAGCCAGTGGGCGGCAAACAAGGCCAAGCGCGAAGGTATGACCGCTGGCGTCCTTGATCTGGTCGCGACGTGGAAGGGTGGCGGGTCTGCCTTCCTTGAGTTCAAGAACGCCAAGGACATGCCCGACGCAAACCAGCGCGACCGGCTGAACCTTCTGACGCGCCAAGGGCATAACTGCGGGGTATTCCGACAGGAAAAGTCCGCGCTGGAGTTTCTGCGCCGTTGTGGCGCGCCTTTTATTGATCGGCGCGGGCTATGATCAGAGACCCGCTCAATCCGCTCTGGCAGGAAATGTCCGCCGCGACCGCTCGCCTGACGCTGCGCCAGGTCGAAATGCTACGCGGGCTGGGCATCCCGGCTGTCGATCTGATCGGGGAAAGCATGATCGGGATAACCGCGGCTGAATTTGATAGCCGCGACTTCTGGACGCCCGTTCCAACCGGCAAGATCATGATCGTGACGCCGCTGGAGGAGGATGGCAAGGTTGCGGACCTGATCGCGTTCGACCCGACCGACCCCGACACATGGTATCTGCGCACCGGCACAGGCTGGGCGCTCGGCCATGATCATCTGGACGAAATCAGCCGTAACGCCGGTTGGCCCGACACGCAGCAATGGGTGGACCTGCACGCCACCCCGCTCGACTGGCTGCGCGCGGGATGCACCGGCGCATGTGTGACGCAATGGAACGCGGAATCCCGCTCCAGACTGCGCCACCACGATCGCATCCATGTTGCCAGCAGCAAATTCGCGCGCGCGCTCAGGCTGGAGCTTACCCGGCCGCCGCGCATCCCCGAAATCGAAGTGAAGGGGACGCAATCCCGTGCCGCGTAATATCGAGACGGAAACAGAGTTCGACAATGACAACGCGCCGCCCGCCTGGATGGACGACGCGCGCGATGCTATTTTTGCGGAGTATGAGGCAGCGGAGAAGCCTGCCACGAAATTGGCGGCAACGCCCTTCACATGGCGCGACGAAAGCCTGATACCGCCGCGCAAGTGGCTCTATGGGCGGCACCTGTTGCGCAAATTCCTCAGTGTGGACGTCGCCGCCGGTGGCGTTGGAAAATCATCGCTCAAGATCGGTGAGGCGCTGGCCATGACGACCGGGCGCGAGCTTTACGGCAAGGAGATTGGCGACGGCCCGTTGCGGGTGTGGCTCTACAATCTCGAAGATCCAATGGAGGAAACCGAACGTCGCCTCCATGCGACGGCCAAGCATTTCCGCATCACGCCCGGCGACATAGGCGACAGGCTCTTTGTGGACAGCGGGCGTGATCAGCCTTGCGTCATCGCGGAAGAAACGCCCAACGGCGCCAGGATCGCAACGCCCGTGGTGGACGAGATTATCCGCGAACTGACCGAGCGCCAGATTGACGTGCTGATCCTTGACCCGTTCGTCTCCAGCCATGCCGTTTCGGAGAATGACAACCGGGCCATGGATATGGTCGCCAAGCAATGGGCGCGGATCGCTGACATATGCGATTGCTCGATCAACCTTGTGCATCACGTCCGCAAGCAAAACGGCGCTGAGGCGACCGCAGACAGCGCGAGAGGGGCAAAAGCCCTTGTGGATGCCGCAAGGTCCGTGCTGGTCTATAATCGCATGACAAGCGACGAGGCGGCTGCGGCGAATATCCCGCCAGAGCAGTCACCATTCTTTTTCCGCACAACGAACGACAAGGCCAACCTCAGCCCAGCGGAAAAGGCTGACTGGCACCGCATAAACAACGTCGATCTGGACAATGGAGACAAGGTGGGCGTCGCCTGCCCCTTCCAATGGCCCGACCTGTTCGATGGCGTCTCCATGGACAAGATTATCGAAGTCCAACAGGCCATCGGCGCAGGCAAATACCGCGCAGATTCCCGCTCCGCCGATTGGGTCGGCAACATCATTTCAACCACGCTTGGAATGGACCCTACGGAGGATGGATCACGCAAGCGCGCAACGAAAATGATCAGGGAATGGATGAAGACCGGGACACTGATCGAGGTCGAGGGCATCGATGCCAAGCGCAATCCTAGAAGGTTCGTGGAGGTAGGAAAATGGCTTTCGAAATGAACCATATTGGTTGCCTCAGTCAGGATTCACGACTGAGGCACGACCGTGGCAACTGGGGGCAGCGGAAGGCCTTGCCCCAGTTGATATATAAATACTTTGTATTTATATATATCAACGAGTGGGGCAGCCCTTGGACCTGTAGCTGGACTGGGGCAAAAGCATGATCGAATTCACGCGCCTCCCCGACATTGGGACAGTCGTCATCCTCGACGATCAGGAATTCGAATTGCAGCGTATCGTCCCCCACCAGAAGGCGGACGGCTCCATGACCGAATTGCTGCTGTGGGAAAGCCTCTGCGCAACCTGCGGACAACCCTACGAAACGAAAACGACTGTCCGCACATCCGGCATATCACGGCGGTGCGCTCTCCACTCCAAGCCCGGCAAGCCCGTGAAGGGCAAGCGCGGGCGGAAGGTAAAAATTCAGGTGATCCTGCCATGAGCGTTGAAGCCTGCCGCACGATCGCCCGGCAACGCTGGGGGCGCTGCACCGCCTTCCGCATGGGCGTCGTCGCCGGTGAGATCGGGGCAAGGATCGTCAACCAGTATCGCGGCAGGCAGGCGGATTTGTTCCGGCAGGGATTGCGACGCGGGAGAGCCAGCCCCCACGCTCAGCTTGGGGTGCGGGATTTTTGGGAGGTGGGGTGATGAAATTGAAGCGAGGCCGACCGCCAGTCACGCGCGCCAGGGTGCTGACCTATTGGCGCAAGCATGGGCCTTGCAGCATCATGCAGGTGTGCCGGGTTACGGGGGCTGACCGCCGCTATGTTCAGAGAATGAAAAATATGGGGATGCTGAATTTGACCGCATAGCGCGGCGCTGTTTCATGTGTATTTGGTATGCCCGCCATGACAAACGCGGGCCGCCCTTCTAGCTATCTGGCTGAATATGCCGACCAAGCTAAGAAGCTCTGCGCGCTAGGCGCAACCGACGCAGAACTGGCTGATTTCTTCCAAGTTGACGTTCGCACCATCTACCGATGGAAGCATGAACACGAAAAATTTTGTCAGGCACTCATTGTTGGAAAGGACGCGCTGGATGAGCGCGTTGAGCGCAGCCTCTACCAGCGCGCTGTTGGTTACAGCTTCAACAGCGAGAAAATCTTTCATTATCAAGGCATTATAACTAGGGCTGAGACGATTGAGCATGTGCCGCCCGACGCTGGCGCGGCGATGAGTTGGTTGAAGAACCGTAAAGGCGACAAGTGGCGCGATAAGCAGGATCACGAACACACCGGCTCTGTCACCATCAACGTCAACAAGCCGTGACGACGATCAACCTCCCTAATGGCTGGACGCCGCGCCACTACCAGAAGCCTGCATGGAAGTATCTGCATGACGGTGGCAAGCGCGCGTCGCTGATCTGGCCACGCCGCCACGGCAAGGACGACATGTCGTTGCACTTTGCTGCCTGCGCCATGCACGAGCGCGCTGGCACATATTGGCATTTGCTCCCACAGCAGAACCAGGCGCGCAAGGCGATCTGGGACGCCATCAACCCGCGCACCGGACGCCGCCGCATTGACGATGCTTTCCCGCATGAAATACGCGAGACGACGCGCGAACAGGACATGCTCATTCGTTTCAAGAACGGCTCGACATGGCAGGCGATCGGATCAGACAATTATGACGCGCTGGTAGGGACGCCGCCCGTTGGCGTCGTGTTTTCGGAATGGGCGCTGTCATCACCGCAGGCATGGTCGCTAATCCGCCCGATCCTGCTTGAAAATGATGGCTGGGCGATCTTCATCACCACGCCGCGCGGACGCAATCACGCCTACCGCATGCACCTTATGGCCGAAGGGTCGGACGACTGGTTTGCCGAGCGACTGACGGCGGAAACGACCGGCGTATTCACTCCCGATCAGCTGGAGCGCGAAAAGGCTGAGCTGATAGCCGAGCGCGGTGAAGGCGACGGCGAAGCGATCTTTGATCAGGAGTATATGACTTCGTGGCACGCGGCATTGCCCGGTGCCTATTATGCCCGCCTTATCGACCAACTCGAACGCGGCGGTGCCATCGGTTACTGTCCGCACAATCCGGCGCGCCAGGTTCATACGGCGTGGGACTTGGGCGGCTCTGACCAGACGGTCATATGGTTCCTGCAATGGACCGGCATGGCGTGGGCCGTAATCGACTGTCTTGCATCGTCGGGTCGCGGACCTGACTGGTATGTTCCGCGCATCCGTGGACAGGCGAACGACGACGCGCACAAGCATCGCGCCGCCTACACATTCGGGGAACATCTCCTGCCGCATGATGCTGAGCATGCGCAGAAGGGGTTGCCTAACGCTGAGACTTACGCGCAGACGGTGCGGACGCTGGGCCTTGAGAATGTGCGCGTCGTGCCTCGTACATCGTCGGTAGCCAATGACATCAACGCCGTCCGCAAGGTGTTGGCGATCTGCATGTTCGATGACCAGAAATGTGCCGCAGGGATCGATGCGCTGCGCTCCTACCGGCGCGAGTGGGACGAAAAGCTGCAAACCTACAAGGACAAGCCGCTTCACGATTGGGCGTCCGATTATGCCGACGCCTTCCGCACCTTCGCGATGGGCAAGCCCCGCGAAATGGACACGCACATGAATGATAATTGGGAGGAATCCGACCTCCGCCAGCCACAGGACATTGGGAGGTTTGGGCATTGATGAAACTGGTAGACAAAGAAACCCTCGATCAACTGAAATTCGCCAAAGAGGGTGCTAATAACCTTGCCAGGCGCAATGGTTACATGTGGACGCGCTGGCTGCAAGGCAGGCAGGGGCGCACTACAGCGGCGTTTGACCGGGAAGGGCAGCGCTGGTCGCTGGATTTTTTCTGGACGCCTTCTCAGCCGCTTGAGGAGTTGGCCAAGAATATCGAACAAATGGACTTTCTCATCGTCACCGCCATGAAAGAATTTGGCGCGTTGAAGTTGGGTGCGATGGTGCGCCAAGCATCTGATGTGGTGGCCCACTAATGGCAACCGTACCTGGCACGATCGAGGATTATGACGGCGAGGAAGAAGGCTCCACGCGCCGCATAACCGACATCATCGCGGCTGACCGGCTGATCGAGCTTCTGGATGACACAGAGCTTGGACGCATCGGCCAGCGTTGCTTGCAGGGCTTCGAGGCGGACCTTGCAAGCCGCAATCAGGCGTCGGACGGCGATACGTGGGAGAAGCGGTACAAGCGCTATCTGGACATCGCCATGCAGGTGCGCGAACAGCGTGTCAGCCCGTGGCCGAATGCCAGCAATATCAAGTTTCCGCTACTGACAAGCGCTGCGGTCCAGTTTCAGGCGCGCGCCTATCCCGCGATCGTGGACGGGGCGAGCCTGGTCAAAGGCCGCGTGCTGGGTAATCCATCGCCTGACAAGACGGAACGCGCGGAACGTGTCGGCCAACACATGACGTGGCAGCTGCTGTTCGACATGCCGGGTTGGGAGGAGGCAACCGACCGCCTGCTGCTGCAACTGCCGATCGTGGGCAGCGTGTTCCGCAAGACGTGGCATGACCCGGTGCAGAAGCGCAACGAGAGCCAGACGGTCACCGCGCTGGACTTCGTGATCAACTATTGGGCCGAAAGCATCGAGGCCGCGCCCCGCTATACCCACATCATGCGCTTCTACCCGCACGAATGCGAGGAGCGCTTCCGTTCCGGTATCTGGAAGAAGATTCCGCTGCCCCATGTCGAGAGCGAGAAGGATGACAGCGAGACGGCTCCTGTCGAGTTCCTTGAGCAGTTCTGCCGCATCGATCTGGACGGCGACGATTACCCCGAACCCTACATTGTCACCCTGTGCCGCGAGACATCGTCTGTCGTCCGCATCGAACCCGCTTTCGATGAGGATACGGTCACAATCAACAACGCTACGCAGGAAGTGGTGCGGATCGATCCCAGGCAATATTTCACGCAATATGGCTTCCTGCCCGCGCCCGATGGGTCATTCTATCATATCGGGTTCGGCGCGCTGCTGGACGACATCACGGCAGCGATCGACAAGGCGCTCAATCACATGCTGGACGCGGGCGCGCTCCAGAACGCGCAGGGTGGTTTCGTCGGCGCTGGGGTCAACATCCGTTCCGGCGACTTGAAGTTCCGCCTGGGCGAGTGGAAGCGCGTCGATGTGACGGGTGGCACGCTGCGCGAGAATATCGTGCCGCTCAATCTGCCTGGGCCATCGGCTGTTCTGTTCAGCCTGCTTGAAATGCTGATTGGCGCAGCCAAGGAGATCACAGCCGTTCAGGACGTGTTGACCGGCAGCGCACCCAACGCCAACACGCCCGCCACCACGACGCTTGCGCAGATCGAACAGGCCACCAAGGTCATGACCGCGATCTTCAAACGCATTCACCGCGCGTTCGGGCAGGAACTGCGCATCCTGTTCAGCCTGAACCGCGATTTTCTGGACGACAAAGCCTATTATGCGCTGACCGATCAGCCGGGCGAAGTGGGCCGCGCGGACTATCAGGACAAGGACATCGATGTTGTCCCCGTGTCTGATCCCACGATGGTCAACGACGCGCAGAAAGCCGCCAAGGCGCAGGCGCTGATGGTGCTCATGGGCAATCCGCTGGTTAATCAGCAGGAGCTTGTGAAGCGCTATCTGGAGGCGACTGGCCAGCCCAATATCGACGCGCTGCTGAACAAGGAACCGCCGCCGCCCGATCCCAAGCTGCTGCTGGACGCCGCGTCGCAGGAAAACGATCGCGACAAGACGATGAGCGAGGTCCGCCGCAACAATGCCAGCGCGGCGCAGGCCATCACGGCAGCGGCTGAGACGGCCCAACGCATGAACCTGCTGGACGACACGGTGGCGCTTGTCGGCGCTGCTGTGAAACTGGCGACCGACGCCGCAGACATGGAGGACAATGGTGAACCGCTTGGTCAACCCGGAAACGCTGGGGGCATGGAAGAGTCACCCGGAAACGCAGGAGTTCCTGCGCTTCCTCAAGGACCGACAGATGGTCTTGATGGGGGCATGGGGTCGGGGGGTGGCGGCGAGCCAGTCGGAGGCGGTGTTCCTGGGGGAAATCCTGAACCTGTCCTCTGAGGATGTGGCGGATTTCTACAATATCGAGGTCGAACAATGAACAGCAGCGGCATCATTCCCTTGGACAAGCGTGTTCTCGTGAAGCCCGACAGCGTGGAAACGAAAACGGCGGGCGGCATCATCCTGCCCGATAGCGTCAACGAGAAGAAGGCCATGGCCATGATGAAGGGCACGGTCGTCGCGATCGGTGAAACGGCATGGTTCGAGGCGGAGCATGACGCGCGCAACTATGGCGCTGAGTTCGCCCGTCCCGCTCCCGGCGCGCGGGTTCTGATCGGCAAATATTCGGGCGTCGAAGTCACCGGACTGGATGGCGAAAGCTACCGGCTGATGAACGACGAGGATGTGATTGGGCGACTGGAGGGAGCAGCATAATGGCAGTCGTTAACAGCGCTGGGGAAGCCTTATTTGGCATCCTTCTGGAACGCAACATACATGATGCTGTCGCGTATGTGGTCCTTCGGCAGATCCCGCAAGTTAAGGCGGTTAAGATCGCCCGGGTCCTAGATTTTGACACCAGTGACATTGTGTTCAAAATAAGCATTGAGGGAGCAGCATAATGGCAACGGCACCAGCAGAAGCCGGGACCATGATCCCCGGCGAGGATATTCCTGAAAACATCGACTATGAGGCCGAAGCCCGCAAAATGGGCTGGACCGACATCGACGGTTTCAAGGGCGATCCCAAGCACCACCTCGACGCCGAGACGTTCTACAAGCGCTCGATCGAGTATATGCCGATCGCCAAGGCCACGATCAAGAATCTGACGGCCAAGATCGACCGTATGGAAAAGGACATGAAGCGCTCCGCCGAGTTCTTCTCCAAGGCGGAAGAGCGGGCCTATGAGCGAGCGATTGCCGATATCAAGGCCAAGCAGGAGGCGGCGGTAGAGGCTGGCGACATCGCCGCATTCCGTGCCGCCGACCGCGAGGCCGAGGAACTGCGCAAGGACATGAAGCCCAAGGCGCAGGAAGAGGAAGATGACGACCCGGAAGCGCGCGCCAAGGAGTTTGCCGATTGGGGCAAGGCCAATAAATGGTACGCGACCAACCCTGTCATGCAGAATTATGCCGACAGTCAGGCCGCGATCATCGCCAAGCGCAAAGGCGGCTTTCTCGATCGCACTGACCTAGACGCGGTAACGGAAAAGGTGCGCGAACAGTTCGAGGATGCTTTCCCCGAAGCGTTCGGCGCTGAGCCGGCCAAACCTGCAAAACGCAGCGCGGTCGATGGCGGCGGCACCCGTCGCGGCCCCGGTGGCGGCGGCAAGACCTTCAACGACCTGCCGCCCGAAGCGCGCGCGGCCTGCGACCGATGGGTTAAGCAGGGGCTGATCAAGTCGCGTGAGGATTATGTCCGTAGCTACGCCTGGTAAGGAACGACCATGACCGCAGAACACACCACCCCCGGCCCGCAGCGCGAACGCAAGCAGGTTGTCCCGCTTGGCTCTACCGGCGTCGTCGAGCCTGAAAAGCCCAAGATGCAGGCACCGGCCCCGGCCCCGCAGAAGGAAGTCACGATCGAAACAGCCGATGGTCCAGTCACGCGCAGGCGTCGGGCGAGCGTCGGCGGGTTCAGCTTGAAGCTGTCCGCGACCACTCGCCCCGGCTTCACGCGCCGCTGGTTCAACGATGATGGCAACCGTATTGCAGACGCCCACGATTTGGGCTATGATCACGTCACCGAAGAAGGGATCACGTCATCGGACCCTTCGTCTCGCATTTCTCGCTTGGTAGGCACAAAAGCGAATGGCGAGCCTCTCCGCGCTTACCTGATGGAAACCCCTGACGAGCTGTTTGCCGAGGGCGTTGCTGAAAAGGAAGCCCGCAACCGTCTGGTTGATGATGCCATCACCGCCGGTCGCGATTCCACCGGCCAGATGACGCACAGCGAAACATATGGCCAGGGTTCGATCCAGCGGGATCGTTAGGCTGCTTTGATAGGCACCTTCGGTCCCCGTGACAAAGGGTGCCTATCATGGCGAACGCGAATTTTCCGAGGGGCCTTGTCCCTCAGCGCGGGACATACGGCCAGTATGTGACCGGCAATCTCGAACATTTCATCCACGACAGCGGCGACAGCACCGCTCTTTATGTTGGCGATCCGGTCAAGATCACCGGCACCAACTACACCCTGAACAACCAGAGCCTGCCGGGCATCACCCGCGCATCGACTGGCGATGTGATGGACGGCGTGATCGTTGCGATCCTGCCCGACAGCCGCGACAGCCTGCCCTATGTGGCAGCATCCACGTCGCGTATCGTGATGGTCGATACGGACCCCAACAGCCTCTACGAGGTGCAGGACACCAACAGCGGCACGGCCCTGACCGACGCTGCCGTGGGCCTCAACGTCAACTTCGTGGGCAGCGGCGGCAACGCGACCTATGGCTGGTCGGCGGTCACTCTCGACAACACGACCGAAGCCACCACCAACACCCTCGATCTGAAAATCATGGGTATCGTCAACCGTGCTGACAATGCGTCGGGCGACACCGGGCCTGCAAAGTTCCTGGTTCGCATCAACCGCCATCGTCTCGCCAACCAGATCGCGGGGGTCTAATCCATGAGCACGATCACAACCGGCCAAATCGCCAAGCTTCTGTGGCCCGGCCTCAACGCGCGCTGGGGTGCCTCCTACACGGAGCACCCGCGCGAATATACCGACCTTGTCGATGTGGAATCGTCCGACAAAGCCTATGAGGAAGATCAGGAAATGACCGGCTTCGGTCTGGCCCCGATCAAGCCACAGGGTCAGTCGGTCGTCTATGATACGGCGCAGCAGGGGTTGACCTCTCGCTATACCCATATCGCCTATGCCCTTGGCTTCATCATCACGCATGAAGCGCTCAAGGACAATCTCTATGAGAAGATCGGGATGCAGCGGACGGGCAGCCTTGCCTTCTCGATGCGCCAGACCAAGGAAAATGTCGTCGCCAACCTGTATAACCGGGCCTTCAATGGCTCGTACAACGGCGCGGACGGCACGACCATGATCTCGACCGCTCACCCGACTCTGGTGGGCAATCAGTCGAACCGCCTGGCCGTTGACGCGGACCTGTCGGAGGCGTCGCTGGAGGACATCTGCATCCAGATCGCGCAGGCGCAGAACGCACGCGGCATGAAGATCGCGATCATGCCCAAGTCGCTGCATATCCCGGTGAACCTCATGTTTGAGGCGACCCGGATCTTGAAGTCGATCAACCAGAACGACACGGCGAACAATGCCGTCAACGCGATCCGCTCAATGGGCCTGTTCCCTGACGGCGCGAAGGTGAACCACTATTTCACCGATCCCGACGCATGGTTCGTTCGCACCAACGCACCGGAAGGCGTCAAGCTGTTCCAGCGCGAGGAAGCGGCGTTCGAACAGGATGGCGACTTCGATACGTCGAACCTGAAATACAAGGCGTATGAGCGCTATTCGACCGGGTGGACCGACTTCCGCGCGGTCTACGGCACGCAGGGCGCGTAATCGGTTGGGGCGGGTTGGAAGTGCCCGCCCCTTCCTTTTTGTGACGGGCATCCCCCGACTAGGAGACTAGACACATGGCAAAGACGACATTCCGCAATTCCGTCCGCGTGGCAGGCGCATCGCGCACCAGCTGGGCCGGTGTTCCCGTGCTGGTCATGAAGGCCAGCTTCGATCCCACGTCCGCGACGCAGATTCTGCTTGGCACCCTTCCCGCTGGCTCAATCCCGCTTGGCGTTCAGTCGCTGGGCGGCGCGACGGGCGGCACGAACCCGACCGTCGATATTGGCACGGTGGCAAGCAATGCCGGTATCGCCAACGAGGCGGACGCCGACACGCTCACGCTGACCTACGCAACCGGCGCTCTGACCGGCGTGCCGCTCACCGTTGACACGCCGATTTACGGCAAGGTCGGCGCGTCTGCCGCGACTGGTGGCACCACGACCGTGCTGATCAGCTACATCTTCAACGACAACGGCAAGCAGTAAGGAGCGCTGACATGACGACCGCGAAAAAGGACGCCAAGAAGCTGACCGACGCTGAAAAGTTGGCGGCGCTGATCGAACTGGCAAAGGCCAATGGCTGGACCATCCCCAAGGAACTGGAGGACTGACCATGGCGGGCCGCGCATATAAGGACATATCCGGCGCGCATGACGCCGTGGCGGTGACGCCAAGCGACAGCACCGTCATCCCCGGCACGCGCGGCTTGTATGTGGGCGTTTCCGGCGACATTTCGGTACGCATGGTCAGCGGCAACACAGTGCTGTTGAAGTCGGTCGCTGTCGGCATCCTTCCGGTTCAGGTGGACAAGATCAATTCCACCAGCACCACCGCGACCAATATTCTCGCGCTCTACTGATGGCGAAATACGGCTCTCCCGGCGCGAATGCAATTTGCGATGCCAGTGGTTTCAAGGTGAAGCTGTCGGCTCTCGTGCGGCAGTGGGATGGCGCGCTCGTCGATAGGCGTTTTGTAGATCGCAGGAATCAGCAAGACTTCGTGCGTGGCGTTCCTGACAAGCAGGCGCTTCCCTATTCGCGCCCGGAAGCGCCGGACAATTTTCTTGTAGGGACCGTTCGTCCAGAGGATTTGTAAATGACTGTCAGCGCTGTAACGACCGCCAGCTTTTCCCTGAATGAGCTGATCCGTGAAGCGTTTGACGTGATCGGGGTTGGCTCCGAGGGTGAGGCTGTCTCTGCGGACATGTATCGCCGGGCAAAATCGTCCGCCATGCTGATGACGCTATCCTTCAATGCCATGGATGACCTGTGGCGGCGGACGCTGCGGACGGTCACGCCGGTCTCAGGACAGGCAGCCTATACGCTGGAGCCAAAGCCCATGCGCGTCCTGTCGGCCCGCAGGAAGCAGCTGACCGGCGGATATGAGACGCCGATGACGGAATGGTCGCGGCAGGAATATCTGGACATGCCCAACAAGACCAGCAGTCCATCGACGCCGGTCAATTTCTACTATGACCCGCAGCGCGATACCGGCGTGCTGTATCTCTGGCCGGTGCCATCATCGACCGTCGCCAGCCAGATCAGCGTCATTATCGATGAATTGCGGCCCATGTTTCTGATGGACGCCAGCAATGACACGCTCGACATGCCGGCCGAGTGGCAGGAAACATGGGTCATGAATCTCGCCAAGCGGTTGAAGCTGAAATACCCGGTCAACGACCCCGGCCTTGACGCCAAGGTCGATGAACTGGCGGACACGCTGTTTGCCCGCTTGAAGGCATGGGACAATGAGCCTGCCTCGATCTTCCTCCAGCCCGATAATTGGGGCGCGCCATGGCGCTGAGGCAGGTCAGGCCAGCCCTGCAATACAGCGAAGGGCGTTCAAAGCCATGGTCTGGCGCGCGGCTGGTCAACGCCTTCTCCGAAAAGGCCGATGGCGACAAGCAGGGCGACTTCGCTGTCATGGCGGTGCCGGGCCTGGTGGCATTCGCAAGCCTGCCGGAAGGTCCGGTGCGCGGCACCCATGTCATGGGCGGCATGGCTTATGCCGTCTCTGGCACGGGGTTGTATCTGATCCTGTCGGACGGCAGCTATCAGCGCCTTGGGACCATCCAAGGCGACGGGGTTGTGCGCATGGCCGACAACGGGAGCCAGCTTGGTATCGCTGCGAATGGCGTTGCCTATGTCTGGTCGGACGGGGCGCTTGTTACGCCGGATGGTTTGCACGCTGTTACCGACATCGCCTATATTGATGGCTATTTCCTCTGGTCTCTCAGGGAGAGCGCGCAGCTCGCCTATTCCGCGATCAACAATGGAACGGTCTATGACGGCCTGGACATCATATCGGCGGAGGGTTCGCCAGACGGTATTGTCGGCATCATAGCCAATCATCGCGAACTGCTGATATTCGGCGGGAACAGCATCGAGATATTCTATAACAGCGGCGGAGCTGACAACGCATTCGAGCGGCAGGGCAATGCGTTTATCGAGCGCGGGGCATTTGATCGCGATAGCATCTGCAAGGTGGACAACAGCGTCCATTTCATGGGTGACGACCGGATCATCTACAGGCTGGACGGCTATTCCCCGATCAGGATCAGCACGCACGCGATCGAATATCATCTGGGCGATGCGACGTTTGCGCAGGCGTTCAGCTATACGCAGGAGGGTCATAAATTCTATTGCCTGACCGTCGATAGCGGCACCTTCTGCTATGATATGGCAACGGGCGCATGGCACGAGCGCCGGTCATGGAGCCGCACCAGCTATCGCGCGGGGTCATCCATGACCGTCTATGGCAAGACGCTGCTAGGCGACAATGCCAGCGGCAAAATCTATTATCCCGATCTGGACGTAAACACGGAGGATGGCGCGATCATCAAGGTGGAGATCGACCTTCCCACGCTGGAAGCGTCCCGCCAGCGCGTCACGATGTACCAGTTCGAAGCCTATTTCGAGACCGGCGTGGGCCTGAATGATGGGCAAGGCTCTGACCCGCAAATCATGCTGCGCTACAGCGATGATGGCGGGCGCACATGGTCCAACGAGATATGGCGTTCGCTGGGCAGGATCGGTGAATACCGCACACGCGCCATATGGCGGTCACTTGGCCAGTTCCGACAAAGATCGATGCAACTGGTCATCACCGACGCGGTGCGCAAGTTCGCCATCGGCTATTATGTGGACATCCGCTGATGGTGTCGTCGGTCATCAACCCGCCCAACACGGCGCTGGTGGACAGCAACGGTCGCGTCACGCCGGAATGGTATCGCTATTTCGTGTCGATCATCCGCGATCTTCTGGCAGGCACGCGCGGGCTTGAGGAAGTGCTGCTGAGCGCGACCGGGGTGGTGACGGACTATGGTGACGACACAACGCCTGACTTGCTCGGGATGGCCGTCGCGCCGGAAAACGCGCCCGACATGCTCCCGCCCGTTCAGGTGCCATATGCTGCCGAAGATAGCCTGCCCTCCGTGACTCACGCACAGGTGAATGTCGATGAAACTCCAGGCCTCATCGAGCAGACAGGGTTTGACAGCTTCACAAAGCGGGCGATGGGCGTGGCGAACGCCACCGATGTTTTGACGCGCGCCGATGGGGATGGCCGCTACATCATCGGCGGTGGCGCGGTATCGGCGAATATCAGGCAGGTCACGTCATCACCCACCCTTGCGGCGGATGACCATACGCTGCTTTGTGACGCGACTGGCGGCGCGATCACTGTGGCGCTGCCGAGCGCGGCGTCGAGCGCGAAACGGATATTAACGATCAAGAAGGTCGATGCAGGCATCAACGCGGTCACGATCGACCCCAATGGCGCGGAATTGATCGACGGTGCTGCGTCTCTTTCGCTTTTGACGCAATGGCAGGCAATTATGATCCAGTGCGATGGCGCTGCGTGGTTTGTGATTTAGGAGGAAGAGCATGGCACTTAGCCCGAAGCGACTGATCGGTGCGACCCTGACGACATCGGCGGCGGTCTATTACACCGCGACCGAGCCGGTGACGACCCGGATCGACACCTTGAGCGTGTGCAATTACTCGGCATCACCCGCGACATTCTCGCTGTACATCGTACCGAAGTCAGGCTCCCCGGACACAAGCAACATCGTCGTCAAGGATCGGTCGATCGCTGCGGGCGGCGCGGGGCGTGTGCTGGAGGCGTTCGGGCAATGGGTTCCGCCTGGCGGCACGATCCAGATGGTGGCCTCTGCCGGGTCAGCCATAACCGTCACAGCATCGGGCATTGAGCAGACCTCGATTTAATGCTATCGAAGGAGCGGGGCGCTTCTGCGCTGATGGCATGATCGGGCCATCGTCCATCTCAGACAACGATCTTCGGCTTCAACCGGGTTGTCTGAGACTATATGATCGAACGTCCCCCATTTGTGATTTTTGCGTTGCCGCGGTCCAGAACCGCTTGGCTCTCGCATTTCCTGTCTTATGGGGAATGGCTCTGCGGTCACGATGAAACGCGGCACATGCGCAGCCTCGGTGATGTGGCGGCGTGGTTTTCTCAGCCGTGCACCGGGGCCATTGAAACAGCTGCATCCCCATGGTGGCGTCTGCTGCCGTCAATAGCCCCGGACGCCCGTGTCGTTGTTGTCCGCCGTCCCGTCGATGATGTGGTGGAAAGCCTGCTTAAACTGCCCGGCTGCGCGTTCGATGCCGGTAATCTGCGCACCAAAATGCAGATGCTTGATCGCAAACTGGCGCAGATTGCCAAGCGCATTCCCGGCGCTTTGGAGGTTCAATTTGCGGACCTCGACAGCGAGGAGACGTGCGCGGCCATCTTTGAACATTGCCTGCCGTATCGGCATGATCATGCGCGCTGGGCATCGCTCGCGCCGGTCAATATCCAGATCAACATGCCCGCGCTGGTCCGCTACTGCCAAGCCTACGCGCCCGCCATTGAAAAGCTTGCGTCGATCGCAACGCACAAGGTCCGCACCATGCTTGCCGCACGCAGGAACGCGGTTTGCGAAGGCATGTCCTTTCAGAGCGAGGGTTTTGATGAATGGCTTGCCGGGGCGCAACGCCTTTTGGCCGAGCATCATGTGCAGATTGGTGAAGCGCCGGACAACTGGCGCAACAAGAATATCCCGCTGCTGCGCGCAATGGATGAGGCTGGCCTAATGCAAATCACAACCGCGCGCTCAAATGGGCGGATGTTTGGATATTTGATGACCTTGTTCGCGCCATCACTCGCAGCAGAAGGCGTGCTTACAGCGGTCAATACCGCATTTTTTGCTGATCCCGAACACCCTGGAGTGGGCATGAAGCTGCAACGGTCTGCCTTGGCTTCCTTCAAGGAGCGTGGTGTGTCGGAAGTCTTGTGGGAAACCAACACAGTCGGCGGCGGCGGGCGTATCGGTTCCATATACCGAAGGTTGGGTGCAGAGGAAAAAGGCTCTGTCTACCGGCTCCGACTGGCGGAGGCGGCGTAATGGGTGTTGCAGCAGCAATCGCGGGGGCTGCCGTTATCGGCGGCACTGCGACCGCAATCTATGGGTCCAAAGCGGCCAAGGCGCAGAAGAACGCCGCCAATGCCGCAGCCGCAGCATCTGAACGCGCGACGCAACTCCAGATCGAGGAACAGCGCCGTCAATACAACCAGACGCGCGCCGATTATGCGCCCTATCGCGAGACCGGCTATAAGGCGCTCAATACTCTGGCTGGCCTCTATGGCGTTGGCGGTACAAGGATCGACCCTACTGCCGCACTGGAGGCGACACCGGGCTATCAGTTTCAGCGCGATCAGGGGCTGTTGGCGATCGATCGCGCTAATTCCGCGCGCGGTGCCACGAATAGTGGCGGGGCGGACAAGTCGCGTATCCGCTATGCGTCTGGTCTTGCGGCAAGCAATTACGAGAATTTAGCCAACCGCCTGGCAGCACTAGCTGGCGTCGGGCAGTCCGCCACGGGCGCGACGGCAGCGGCGGGCCAAGGTGCGGCGAACGCGATCACAGGGGCTTACGGCACCAATGCCGCCAATCAGGCGAACTCGGCGATGGCGGCGGGCAACGCGACTGCATCATCCTATGCCAATATGGGAAGCGCCATCAATGGGACGGTCAACAATCTGGCCAGCTTGTATCTGTATCAGAACGGTGGCGGATTTAGTCCTGTCAAGACGGCGGGGGTAGGATAATGGCTAATCCCTTCGGCATCGAACAGGTCGATATTCCTTCCATGCTGGGTATGCACCAGCAGATGAAGCGCCAGCGCATTGCGGACCTGATGCAGGCGCGGGAATATGAGCGGCAGGACCGCCAGGAACAAAGGGCATTGGAAGCCCAGAAACTCCGCCAACAGGTGTTTCAGGGCCAACCGAAAGGAGGTGATCCGCAGTCTGGTGGGACCGGGGCCGATGTGGCTCCAACCTCTAATGCCCCGGCTTCATCCCCTCAACTGCCGCCGCTTGACCAGCCTCTCCCGCCGCGAACGGACGGGCTGAGCATCAACATGCAGGCGCTACAGCAGCTTTATGCGATCGACCCGGAAGGTGCCGCTGGCATCCAGAAGATGGTCTATGACAGTAATAAACAGCAGTTGGAACAGGCGACGCAGCGCGGCGAGGCTATGGCTATCGCGGCGGATGCGCTCAAGTCCGTCTCACCCGGCGAACGGCAGGCGGAGTTTCAGCGACGTTGGGCACCGTTTCTTGCAGAGCGTGGCTGGCCAACTGAACTGTTGCAACAGGCAGATTTGAGCGATCAGGCGCTTGATGGTTATTACCGCCAAGGTATGACGCTCAAGGATGTGATCCAGAAGAACAAGCCTGACCTTCGTGTCGTGCCTTTGGGTGGCACCATCTATGACGTGAATACGCGATCGGCTGTTGCGCAACCAAGTGGCGTGCCGCGCGGTGGCGAAGTGATCGACGGTTACCGCTTCCGTGGCGGCGACCCCAATGACCCGAATGCTTGGGAGGAGGTGGGGAGCGGAGACGCTACCGGCACCTTTCCATGATCCATATGGTTTCAAGGCTGGCAAAATCACCAGCGGGAAGCGGACCGCTGAGGGGAACGCCCGTGTCGGCGGGGCGAAAGGTAGCTACCATTTGCACGGCGATGCTGCCGATTTCGTTACCGCCGAAGGGCAGACGATGGCGCAGCTTTATGCGCAGGCGCGGCGTTACTTTCCGGGGGCAACTGAAATTCTCAACGAAGGTGATCATGTGCATGTGGCACAGCGCGGTTACGGGCGGATGCCCTATTTTGGCAAGCAAGGGGGGCGTTGATGCCTAAGCCGTGGGAACGTCAATGGGGAACGCCGCGGCCTGCCGGTCCATCTGTGGTGTTTCAGGCTCCGCCCGACCCGATGAAGGCCGCTGCCGAGAGGCGCGCCGATGAAGATCAGGCGATGCAGCGCGAGAATATGGAGCGCTCGCGCGAGAAGGATCGGCGCGACCAGTTGGAATGGACCGCCACCCATAATCCTGACGGGACGCCCAAGTCCAAGGTGGTATCGGAAAAGCCTATACCCGCTTGGGCCGCGACACCATACGAACAGCAAATCGGCGTGCTGGGCGGCGTCTCGCGCGGGCTTGACAGTTTCAAGGACGATTACGCCGGGAACAGTGTCACTGGTGGCCTTGAGAATGATATTCAAGGCATGTTTTCCAGCTTCGGCTCGCCGGGGCAGCGAGATTGGTGGGCGCAGTTTGGTAGCACGGACAATGTGATCCGGCATGACCTGTTTGGTGCTGTGCTCACAGAGAGCGAAAAGGCGGCGTATGCGGCCACCACTGTAAACCCGGCAATGGATCCCAAAGAAGTCCGCCTCAACCTACAGTCGCGCCGCGATATTCTGGAATCGGCCATGAAGCGCCGCACCAATTTCCTCAAGGCGCAAGGATATAGCAAAGAGGCTATCGAAGCCCTTGCTGGAGAGTTCGCCCAAAAGATCGGCGCTGTCGTCGCGCCAGAGAATGCGCCCGGTTCTGTAACTGAAACCGGCACCCTCGTCCCCGGCGACGTAGCGAACAAGATTGAGCAAGGCGGGCTGACCCCTGAGCAGCAGGCAGCCTATGATGCTTTCAACAAGGCAAATCCTAACGCTACGGCGGACCAGATTCGGACCTTCTCCAAGGCGATGGGTTGGGACGTGTCCAACGCCGAGGACATCGTAAAGGCGCGCGAACAGGGCGGCGGGGTAGCGCCAGCCTCCAGTGGTATCGTACGCCCGCCCAATATCTCCGATGCGCGCGGCGAAGGTGGCGCTATGGAAGGGGCCGATGCGTTCGTGCGCGGTGCCGCCGATACCTTGTCGCTTGGCTTCTCCGATGAACTGGCTGCTGCCGGGGATACGCTCTTCAAGGGCGGCACGATGGACGACAATCTGCGTCGCCAGCGCGCCATCGACCGTTACGACGCGGAATATAGCCCTTGGCTGCGTGGCGGCGGGCAACTCGCGGGCGGTCTGGCCTTCCCGATCGGTCGCGGCGCAAAGACAGTTGGCGAACTGGCGGGCGTGGGCGGCATGACGGGCGCTGGCTATGGCTTTGGCTCTGGCGAGACCATGAAGGACCGCTTTACCGGGGCTGCGATGGGCGGTGCTGCCGGTGCGGCGCTTGGCGCAGGGTTCGGTAAGCTGGGCGAAATCTGGAAGAATAAGCGGCCTCCCTCTGGACCGGGGGGCGGCGGTGCTAACGCTGCACGGGACGTTGGCGAGGCTGCCACTGACCTTGGGATTGATATTTTGCCTGCGGACGTTGGCGGCCCGACGACGCGGCGGTTTACCGCAGGTGCGGCGCAAAGCCCTTTTGGTGCCAAGCCTGTTATTGAGCGCGCTGAGCGCGCGGCGGTTCAGGGGCAAGGCGTAAGAGACGCGCAGGCGTCGCGATATGCTACGCCATCGGATGGTTATGGCGCGGGGCAGGCCGCCAAATCGGGGCTAACCGACTGGATCGAAAAGACGGACTCGCGCGCGTCGAGATTGTACGATGGCATCTCGGTTGCACCAGAGATGGAGGCGACGACATCGAGCACTACAACGGCCCTGAATGAAATTACTA
>CALDKP010000162.1 GCA_937898535.1 uncultured Sphingomonadales bacterium
AATTCTGTGGTATCGTTACTTTCTTGAGACATATTTTGAACCTCGGACCCATTTTTATAGTTTGCGACTTACGCATTGCATATAGGATTGAAGTTAAGTCGTCAAGAAAAGGGGCTGGCTTTCAAATATCATAGATCAATGCCCATCGTAATCGCGTCTGGACTTATTTCTTCAGCGCTTTTGTAATAATTTTTGCGTCGTCCGATGGGTGTGAAACCTGCCTTCACATAAAAATAATATGCAGGGTTCCCGTCCCGAACTTCGAGAAATAATTTCTCGCGGCCTGCGATTCTGCCTCTATTTATGACTTCGCTAATAAGGTTTTGGCCAATCTGTTGACGCTGATAATTTTGGGCAACGCCAATCATCAGCAATTCTTCATGTTCAAAAACCCAGCGTGTTATAGCGAACCCGCATATATCGTTACCATCTTTGGCAAGTAACAATTGGCAGTCCGGCAGTACTAAAGTGGACAGGCATTGAGCCGCCGTCCACGCTTCGCCAAATCTGGGGTCGAAGGCGTCTGACATAATGGGCATGATGGACGCAACGTCGATCGCACCGCCGTCGACGACGCGGATCATAGCCGGACTGCAGCCGGCTTTGCGTCTGGCGCCCTTCCATACACAGGAACGGGCGGAAGTGCATGCTCGTCGGGTAAATCGGCCCATCCTCGGGCGTCGGGTAGAATATCGGTCCAGACAAGATCCGCGCGTTGCGGGTCAATGTCTCCGGCAACATGGTTAGCGACAGCAACTGTAGCGAGCAGCTCGGGTAGAACCGACCGCGCTGGCGCTATCGAATGCCCGGCGTCATTAAATGCTTCGAAGAAATACTCACCATGGCCGCCGATCATGATGACATCGACAGCGGCGTGCGATGCGCTTTGTGCACGTGCCATCGCCGCGACCAAGGATAGGCAACCATAGCCGTGCACTTGTATGTGCCATGCCAATCCCAATGCTTTGGCGGCTGCGACGCCCACACGGATGCCTGTGAAGCTGCCGGGGCCAACATCCACCATAATCTGGTCAGCTTTGCCGTTATCCGGCAACGCGGCGATGAGCGGGAGCAAGCGTTCCGCATGTCCGCGGCCAATGACCTCATGTTGGGCGGCCAGCAACTGCTTGCCGTCGAACAACGCAACTGAGCACGCCCGTGTGGCGGTATCGATGACCAGTGTGCGCATGATCGTAAGTTAGGCGACCTGATTGAAGCGGGCAAATTCAGGGCGCGGGCTGCGTGCAAAAATGCTCGCTGTGTCGCCATAGCCAAGGGTGCAGATGAAATTCGACTGGACATTGGTTCCGGCAAAGAATGCCTTGTCGACAGCGGCATTGTCAAAACCTGACATTGGGCCGGTATCCAATCCCAATGCACGCGCGGCCAGCATCAGATAGGCGCCTTGCATGCTGCTGTTCCGAAACGCCGTTTTTTCAATGGCCACGTCGTTGCCGGCAAACCAGCTGCGGGCATCGGCATGGGGAAACAATTCGGGCAGCTGTTCGTAAAATTCGAGGTCCATCCCGATAATCGCCGTGACGGGCGCTTGCAGAATTTTGTCGCCATTCGACGGCATCGTGCATGCCGCCAGCTTTTGTTTGGCTTCGGTGGATGTGCACCAAATGATGCGCGCGGGAAGACAGTTCGCAGATGTCGGGCCAAATTTCATTAGGTCCCAAATGCCCTCAAGCTGCGCCTGCGACACGGGCGTATCGAGATACCCATTGTAGCTGCGGGCTTCGCGGAACAGCTGATCAAGCGCGGTGTCGTTTAATGCTTCGGACATAAGATTTCTTTCAGGCGGAGAGTTTAGGCGGCACGCACTTCGATGACTTCGGGCACATAATGCTTCAGCAATTGTTCTATGCCGTTCTTCAGCGTTGCGGAAGACGATGGACATCCGGCGCATGCGCCTTGCATCTGCAAATAGACGACGCCCTTTTGAAAGCCGCGGTAGACGATGTCTCCGCCGTCATTGGCGACTGCAGGGCGGATACGCGTTTCAATCAATTCCTTGATCTGTATAACGATGTCGGCATCTTCAGGATCGTCGAGCGGATAATCCGCATCTGCCGATGGGACAGCAAACCCAGCTGCGGCTGGTTTGAAAAGCGGCATGTTCGCGCTGAAATGGTCGAGCAATATCGCGAGCACGTCGGGTTTCAGGCTGGACCATTCTGTGCCGGGGGCAGCGGTGACCGAAATAAACTCGCGTCCAAAAAATACCCCGGTGACATCACCAAGTCCGAAAAGTGCCTCCGCCAATGGGGAAGCTTCCGCCTCTTCAGGAGCGGCAAAATCCCGCGTTCCATTTTCCATCACGGCGCGGCCGGGCAGAAATTTGATCGTGGCGGGGTTTGGGGTCAGTTCAGTTTCTATCAGCATTTCACGCATGTGGTGCGGTGACAGTAAAAGTGCAAGCCAGAATGTCTTGACAGGGGCGAAGCCACGGTTGACCTAGCGCGTCAAAAGGAGAGCAAAAATGGTCGATCAGTCAAATAAAACAGCTTGGATAACGGGCGCTTCGTCGGGGATAGGTGAGGCACTAGCCAAAGCATTTGTCGGGAACGGCGGCCATGCCGTGCTGTCCGGACGGAATGTCCCTGAACTGGAACGCGTCGCGCACCGGCGTGCCGGGCTTGAAGCGCGTGACCTCGGGGCCGACTTCGAGCACCCGGCCGACGATCTCGTGGCCGGGCACCATCGGGTACTGCGCGTT
>CALDKP010000163.1 GCA_937898535.1 uncultured Sphingomonadales bacterium
ACGAGAATGACGTTGCCCTTATAATCGACCAGATGCTTTTCCAGCCACGCAACGGACTCTGCGTCCAAGTGGTTGGTCGGTTCGTCGAGCAGCAATATGTCTGGCTTTTCCAGCAAAAGCCGCGTCAGCGCGATACGGCGCTTTTCACCACCCGAAAGGCTGGTGACAGGGCTGTCGCCTGGGGGGCAACGCAGCGCGTCCATAGCGAGCTCCAGCTGGCTATCGAGCGACCAGCCATCGACGGCATCAATCTTTTCCTGAAGCGTGCCCATTTCTTCCATGAGCGCGTCAAAGTCGGCATCCTCGGGCGGATCGCCCATGATGGTCGAAATTTCGTTAAAACGATCGACAAGATCGGCAACCGCACGAACGCCGTCCATGACGTTTTCCTTGACCGTTTTGTTCGGATCAAGCTCTGGCTCCTGCGCCAAATAGCCGACGCGGATATGTTCGCCGGGCCATGCTTCGCCCGTAAACTCTGTGTCCATTCCGGCCATGATTTTCATCAGCGTCGATTTACCCGTACCGTTTGGCCCAACGATGCCGATCTTTGCATCCGGATAGAATTGCAGATTGATGTTGTTGAGGACGGGCTTGCTTGCGCCGGGGAAGGTTTTCGTCATTCCCTTCATTACGAAGCTATATTGGGCTGCCATGGGCTTTAATTCCTGTGTTGCATTACTTTTGATTTGGCCGCTTCCCTAGCTATCTGCGCGTTTCGCCGCAAGGTGGGATTGCAAATCCGCACGATGCCATTAAGCCTGCCAAGCATGAAGAAAAACATCCTATTGCTCGCCGCGGCCTCCACGCTGTTCCTTTCGCCATCACTCGCACTGGGCGCGCCTGCGTCGCCGGACAGTGCTTCAGTCGCATCGATACGCGACAAAGCTCTACAGAGTGACAGCTTTGCCTATGACATCGTCGAAGGGCTCACGACCGAAATCGGTCCACGGCAGGGCGGCACCGAAGCCGAAGCGCGCGCGCGGACTTGGGCGGTCAGCAAGCTAAAGGCACTCGGATTTGATAATGTCCGCATCGAAGAATATCAGATGCCCACATGGGTGCGCGGAGAAGAGACCGCCGCCATCGTTGCGCCCTTTACGCAGAAACTCGCCATAGCCGCATTGGGCAATAGCGGCAGCACAGGCGATGCTGGGCTAGAGGCCGAAATCGTATATTTCCCGACGATTGATGATTTGCGTGCTGCCCCCGATGGCAGCTTGAAGGGCAAAATTGCCTTCGTCAGTCACAATATGAAAGCAACGCAGGATGGCAGCAGCTACGGCGCCTTTGGCCCTGCCCGCTTTGTCGGTCCAAACATTGCCGCGAAAAAGGGTGCTGCGGCCATCGTCATCCGTTCAATCGGAACCGATTATCACCGTAACCCACATACGGGGAATACCAACTTTGATCCCGGCGTCACGCCCATTCCGGCAGGCGCATTGTCGATACCGGACGCTGAAAATCTGGAGCGTATGATTGCGCGCGGTAAGCCGGTGGTCATGAAACTGAAGCTGACCCCAAAAAATGTCGGGATGCAGACCTCGGGCAATGTTCTGGCCGAGGTCAAGGGTTCGAACCCCGACCTTCCCATGATTGTTATCGCCTGCCATCTGGATAGCTGGGACCTTGGGACCGGCGCCATTGATGACGCCGCAGGCTGCGCTATTATCGGGGCCGCTGCCAAGCATTTGCAATCGATGGGGCAACCAAAGCGCACCGTGCGCCTGTTATGGGCCGGCGCTGAAGAAGTCGGCATTTGGGGTGGCCGGGACTATGGCGAGAAGCACGCCAATGAGCCGCACGCCTTCGCGATGGAATCGGATTTCGGCGCGGGCAAAGTCTGGGGCGTAGATTTCCGCCTGCCTGAAAGCGCGTCGGCACTTCGCGGTCAGATTGTTTCCGCATTGGCTCCATTGGGCGTGGTACCGCGCAAGGAATTGGCTGGCGGTGGCGCAGATGTTGGCGCGATAATCGCGGCGCAGAAATTGGGCATCATTGACCTACAGCAAGATGGCACGAAATATTTTGACCTGCACCACACGCCCGACGACACGCTCGACAAGATCGACAAAGCCGAATTGCGCCAAAACGTCGCGGCATGGGTTGCGACCTTGGCGCTCGTTGCAAATTATGATGGCGAATTAAAGCCAGAGGCAGCGCGTTGAAACACGCCTTTGTCTTAGGCATCATGCTTATGGTTGCGGGCTGTGGTGACACGGCCCCAACCGAAGCGGACAAGGCGGGTGACGCGGGTACGCCAGCCGTCACGCAGAAAGATGAACTGGCCAAACAGAAGCTAACCATTGAACAAGCCGCCGAAGAGGCAACGAAGCTTATTGAGGCGGATGCAAAAGCTGAAATTGATGCGGTCAATTCAAGTGGCGGCACGGCGCAGTAAATCATCGCAACATATCGCCGGCAATGCAGCACACGGAACGCAAAGCCTTACCAGTCGCCAAAATGGCGAATGTTTTTGAAAAATGTCCGAAGAAATGGTCGGGGAGACAGGATTCGAACCTGCGACCCTCTGGTCCCAAACCAGATGCGCTACCAGGCTGCGCTACTCCCCGACATGGGATCACTGGTATAACAATGTCCGCGCGGCTGGCTGCCTGCCAAATTTCACAAAAGTGAAACTGGTGGGCCCGGAGGGACTCGAACCCCCGACCTAGCCGTTATGAGCGGCCAGCTCTAACCAACTGAGCTACAGGCCCTGACCGGCTCGCCAACTGCCTGCGCGCCGATAGCCGAACTTTGGGCGAGGTTGCAAGCCTTTATCTCACCTAAAAGATTTAAATCGGCTCGCATTTACAATTTCTGCCATTGTTGTCGGTCGAACGCCGCTGTTCCGCAAGTGGCAAAACACGCCCTCCAACCAATTATAAAGCTGTTCCAGCTGATCTGCGTCGCGCACATATGGCGTATGTCCAACGGCCAACGACGGCGAATGCAACGACAGGTTTATGATGGGTACCTTCTCCGCCAAGGCGAGATCAATACCCAGCAGAGCCTTGTCGAGCGGGATACCCTCCGGCGTTAACGCGATCCGCTCCAACAGGTTAGAGCGCGAAAGCATGGACCGGGCTGCTTGCGACCCGAACCAGTCGTTGAACATGGTTGAACCCACGCCGCGCAGCGCGCCCGAATATACCGTTGTCACGGGCAATTCGATCAGGCTGCCATAGCGGATCCAATAGGGTCGGACAGGATAAGCGCTAAAATCCGGTCCGTGTTGGCTGGAATAATCAAAACGTGCACGCACCGATGTATCGATGGCGATGCCGAGGTCCTGCAATATATCAGGCGTGGCATCGCCCGCGCCATAGCGCCCTGCCCTATATGCATCGGGCTTAACGCCCATTCGGCTGACAATCGCGCAGTACAATTGCGTTAACTTCGCGCGCTCAAGCGCCGGCGGCAAATTGCAAGCATAGCTGTTATAGCTGTTGAGCGCTTCATCGAAAGGTGGATTGACCCAAGGGTGAAGCTGCACACCGATTTCCGCGCGCTGTTCCTGCGCATAACCACTGAGCAGTTCCGCGCCATATGCGTCCTCTATTATTGGGTAGTCGACCAGATAGCATGGCGTGATGCCATAGTCGTCGCACAGCGCCTGAAAACGCGGCACATCGCGCATGTGTGTGGTGCCAAATCCGTCACGGGCGAAGGGCTTGGTCCAGTCAAACTCTTCCTCTGTATCGACAGTCAGAACGAACCGCGGGCTCCCAAGGGCAGTGAGGTCGACATGTTTGAATTCCGACGTCGACAAAGGGTTGGATGTTCGCATCGCTCCCAATTGCCTTGCCATGTCATTCTCGCTCTTCGTCTTTTAATCCGGTTCGCCCGTCATTGACGGCTGGAAGCGACACTATCAGCGCTTGATTGTAAAAACGTAAATCCCCGCCAACATTTCGTGCCAGGCTCCGCACGAGGCGTAACGAAAAGCCCAGCCCCAGCAATGGCGCCTCGTGAGAATCATCGAGCGAGGCGGGGCCGGAACCGAAAAGTTCGCTTTCGTCCATGTCGATCAGCTTTTTCGGCAGGGTAAGTACGAACCGGTTAACCGCGTTCAACCCGGGCTCCGTCCGGAAACGACCATCGAGGATTTCCCCAGCCTCGCAGCCAATAATGACGGCAGACAACAACCGCGAAAAAAGACGTTCTGCCAGATGGTTATCCAACGCAAATGGCCGGACCGGATGCGCCTGCACCAAATTGAGGGTTACGTTCAAAACGTCGCTCAGCTCGTGGAGCCGCTCTGCCAAACGAAGCGACAGCCAGTCACAATCCGTTGAACCAACCTCTGTAACATAGGACCCGGTTTCAATTTTTGCAGCGGTTGAAAGATCGTCAAAGCCAGACAGCAAGCGCTGGGCATCGTGCAGGATATTACCGGCAATTATGCGATACTCTTCGGTAACTGGCCCAAAAAGTTGCTGTTCAATAATTTCGGAAAAGCCAATAATTGCCCCCAACGGCGTACGCAGTTCGTGTAATAATTGCTGGATATTTTCCGCATCATTCGTTCCGCCTTCGGGAATGTGCGCGACTTCCGCGAGATTGGGGCGACGCAATATCCCACGATACCCTTTGAACCGTCCGCTGGCAGGTTCGAAAAACGGTGCAGCATTGATCCGCCAGTCCCCCGCAATGGCAGGGGCTCCGCATAAGCGCATGCGCGCATTTTCAAGCGGCATTTTTTGTCGAAAGGCAGCGGCGCCATAACCATCTGGTCCGGGGCCCTCGTCAAAGGCTGGTTCTGCGATATCCACGCCAACAACTGCCCCCGCCGGTGCGCCTTCGATCCAGCTGATCGTGCCATATTCGTCGGTTTCGAAGCGAATTTCGTCAATAGGTTCGGCAAACGAAACGACCTGTTCGACTGCAACCGCAGCCAGCATTTCAGCCGGCTCGTGCTGTTCACGCGCAAGCCGCAATTTTTCGATGCGCTCAACAATGTCGCGGATTTGCACACTGTGCGGCGCCCGCACGGCGGCCTCCCGCTCCGTTTTATCAAAGGACAACACAAAATCTGCGGACGACCAGACACGAAGCGCACGCAGCGTCATGGGGCCAATGTCCCTGCGGTTGCGCAAGAAACCGCGCGCGCGGGTGGGCATATGGGGGACGATATCTGCCCATTCCATGTCGCTCAGCCGCGCGCCACTGACCGCGGCCGCCGCAACCGTCGGAACATCACCCGAAAGCAGCAAGAGCAGCGGCGCAGAGCACAGTCGGCCAGATAAAGCGCGTACACATTGTTCGCGCACCGTTGAAGGAACCACGTCCATGAACTGCCGCACTTTTTGCAAGCCGAAAGCGACTGCCGCAGGGTCAAAGTCGGACGGATTTTGTGCTAATATATCAACCAGTTGCTGCCATTTTGCAGACAAGCCAATGCCATCATCGTCCGCCTGACGCAAAGTGGTTTCAAGGCGATCGTCAAAACGCAAATTCGGCAAATCCTAATGGTACATTATCCGTGTTGTGGACGCGGGATAAACCGATATCAGGACGTGCGAAAGCGGCAAAATTGGTGCGTCACACTTTGGGACAATTGCAATATAATATAATTATATTATAACACGGAGGCATAATGGAAATGGAAATAACAAAATCATGGCTAATATGAACCTAGATGCGATAGATTTGAAGCTTTTGGCGGAATTGCAGGCTGATGGTCGCATTACCAATGTGGAACTTGCAACCAAGGTTGGGCTGACCGCCCCGCCATGCTTGCGGCGCATGCGTGCGTTGGAACAGTCAGGGACGATTAAGTCCTACCACGCAGATGTCGACGCCAGCGCGTTGGGCTACACAATCACCGTGTTTGCTATGGTCAGCCTAAAAAGTCAGGCCGAAGAAGATCTGAAGGCGTTTGAGCAGCATGTTCGGGCTCTCCCCGATGTGCGCGAATGTCATATGCTGAATGGCGAAATTGACTTCATCCTGAAAATCGTTGCGCGCGATCTGCAGTCATTTCAGGAATTTCTGACATCGCAATTAACGTCCGCGCCTAATGTAAACAGCGTAAAAACGTCACTGACCATTCGCACCGCAAAAGACGAACCGGGCGTGCCAATCCCAATGGCATAAAAAAAGGGCCCGATTGCGCGGGCCCTTTTCAATCACTTATCGCAACGCTTAGGTCGCTGGCGTTGCCGCAGGTGCAGCGGCTGGCGCAGGCTTCTCCAAATGGTTGATATATATCACCCAATATTCTGCAATTGCCTTGCGGTTTGCACCGGTAATCTGCGCAAAGTCCGCTTTCGCGCCGGCATAATCACCCAGCATGGCTTTCGACATGGCAAGGCGGAAGCGGGTGCGGTCGGTCTGGTTGCCGCCGTCCTTATCCAGAACGGGCCCCTTGCTTATAGCTGTCTCGTACAGATCCTTAGCTGTTTGATAATCCTTGTGCGAGAAGAATGAGTCACCGGTCAGCGTTGCCAGCATAGCTTTAGGGCTCGCTTTTGCCGGCGCGACCGTTCCCGCCAATGTACGGGTATCTTCCGCCAAACGGCCCTTCGCTTCGTTATAACGCTCGCTAAAGGTCACATTGTTACGTGAGATAATGCCCTTTGCGAAGCCTTCGTCCAATACGGACACAGCCTCTGCGGGATAGCGCACGCCGACATAGCTCAAGCTATCAAGATATTCGGCATATTCTTGTTGGAAGCGCAAACCATTGGTCGCCCGCATCAAGCGGAGGAGATCAAGCGATTCTTCGGGGTTCGTGTCGAGCGAGCGGTTGAAGAACGCAAGCGCATCATGCCAGTAATCGGGGTTATTTTCGGCCATGACCAATTCTTTGTAGAAATTGGCGGCACCGGCATAATCCTTCCCTTTCGCAGAAAGGTTAGCGGCACGGACAACATAGGCTTTGTTGATCTGTCCGGATGCCTTGCTCGCTGCAATGGCCTTGCCGATCCAGGCGATGGCATCAGCGTCCTTATTCTGCTGCGACATTGCGTTGGAAATCAGGAATTCGATGTTGTTGGCGCGGTAACCCAGGTTGTACGCATCCAACATATTCTTTTCAGCGTCGGCAAATTTCTTGCCGTCATAGGCAATTGCGCCCTTACGGAACGTGTATGCCTGCTTCATTTCAACAGGCGTCGAAGCGGATGCCAGCAACAGATCGATACCCTGATCCTGCAGCGCCGTGTCTTTCAACGAAACGCCAATATTGATTGCCAATATGCCAGCTTCATAACGGTCATCGTCATTGGCAATGGCAGCCAGAATCTTTGGAAATTCAACCTTCGCTGCCGCAGCATCCTTGGTTTTGTTCAGCAGGTTGGCAACGGGCATATAGGCCGCAACAAATGGCTTGGAATAATTCTTCTTAGGAGCCGCAGGCGCCGCTTGCTTCCCTTTTTTTTCTTTCTTTGGCTTTTCATCAGACTGCGCAAAAGCAGGCGCAGCGGTTACTGCGACCAATGAAAGTGCAAGGGCAAATTTTGAAACCAGCTTCATTTAACTCTCCGGGACTATAGTTGTATTGCCGTGGGCCTTGGTTAACGTCGTTTATAGGACCTTGCCATCTTCAGTGCAATTGACATAGCGCAGTCGAATGAATTCCCGTTGAACGAACCAGAGGAAAATTCAAGTGCCAGAACGCACCGCAGTTATAATTGGCGCACGTGGTGGCATCGGTGCGGCGCTCGCCGATGCTTTGGAAACGGGCGATCATTATGACCGCGTCATCCGGCTGCATCGGACAAGTGCGCCGGCAATCGACATATTGGACGAGGCAAGCATAGCCGCCGCGGCAAGCGATTTGGCGGACACAGCGCCGCAATTGGTCATCGTGGCCACGGGGTTACTGCACACAGCGTCCAAAGGCCCCGAAAAAGCCCTGCGCGAACTTGATCCTGAATGGATGATGGAAAATTATCGCATCAATGCGGTTGGGCCCGCTTTGGTGGCGAAACATTTTCTGCCCATCATGGCAAAACAAGGCCCGATCTGCTTCGCGGCGCTTTCCGCCCGCGTGGGCAGTATTTCGGATAACCGACTTGGCGGATGGCATAGCTACCGCGCGTCGAAGGCCGCGCTCAACATGTTCATCCGCAACATTGCGATCGAATGGCAGCGCAAAAATGCGCAATCGGTTGTGGTTGCCCTGCATCCCGGCACCGTCGAGACGCAGTTGAGCGCGCCATTTAAGGGCAACCCTGCGCACGAACGCTTCGTACCTGCCCGCGCTGCTGCCGACTTGCTGTCCGTGCTCGCAGGGCTAAAGCCTGAGCAAAGCGGGCAGATTTTCGCTTATGATGGCAGTGTCGTCGCCCCCTAATCCACCACCCTGCGTGAATCTGTGGATAAGCTGTAGAAAACACCCCTATTTGGGCAGTCGCTTGTGGCCATGTGACGGACTTGGGTCTATGGCTTAGTGACCCAAAAAATATAAGGATTTTCGCGCTGTGAGCGACGACATAGTTACAATGGAACCATCGGACATTTCGCCCGTCGACATCGTCGATGAAATGAAGTCGAGCTACCTCGATTATGCGATGTCGGTCATTGTATCCCGCGCCCTGCCGGACGTACGTGACGGCCTGAAGCCCGTTCACCGCCGCATATTGTTCGCAAGTCAGGAAGGCGGCTTTGTCGCGGGCCGACCATATCGCAAATCGGCAAAGATTGTCGGCGATGTCATGGGCAACTATCACCCGCATGGCGACAGCGCGATTTACGATGCGCTTGCACGTATGACTCAAGATTGGTCGATGCGCGTGCCGCTGATTGATGGTCAGGGTAACTTCGGTTCGATGGACCCTGATCCGCCAGCATCGATGCGGTACACCGAAGCACGCTTGAACAAGGTCGCCAATGCGCTGTTGGATGATCTCGACAAAGACACCGTCGATTTCCAACCCAACTACGACGGCAGCCGCGAAGAACCGCAGGTTCTGCCCGCACGCTTCCCCAATCTGTTGGTCAACGGCGCTGGCGGTATTGCCGTCGGTATGGCCACCAACATCCCGCCACATAATCTCGGCGAAGTTATCAAGGCCTGCTTGGCCTATATTGATAATCCGGCCATCTCTATTGATGAGCTGATCGAGATCGTCCCTGCCCCTGATTTCCCCACAGGCCCATTGATCCTTGGCACCGGCGGCGCACGTTCGGCCTATCGCGAAGGCAAGGGCTCCATCATGCAGCGCGCCCGCCATGAAATTGAGGAAGGAAAAGGCGATCGTCGCTCAATCGTCCTGACCAGCATTCCGTTTCAGGTTGGCAAATCCGCTCTGGTCGAAAAAATCGCCGAAGCCGCGAAGGACAAGCGCATTGAGGGCGTTTCCGACATTCGCGATGAATCCAGCCGCAAGGGCGTGCGCATCGTCATCGATCTAAAGCGTGATGCGACCACCGATGTGGTGCTCAACCAATTGTGGCGCCATACGCAGGCGCAATCGAGCTTCCCGGCCAATATGCTCGCCATTCGCGGCGGACGGCCGGAAGTCCTCAACCTGCGCGATATCATCGAAGCTTTCATCCGCTTCCGTGAAGAGGTCATCACCCGGCGTTCGAAGTACGAACTGATGAAGGCGCGCGAACGTGCGCATTTGTTGCTTGGGCTTGTCGTTGCCGTGACGAATTTGGACGAAGTTGTCCGCATCATTCGCGGATCTGCCAGCCCGGCCGAGGCACGCGCCGCGTTGATCGCCCGCAAATGGCCAATCGCTGAAATCGCTTCCTACATCAAATTGGTGGAAGCGGTCGAAACCGAAATTTCCGGCGACAGCTATCAATTGTCGGAGCTTCAGGTTCGCGCCATTCTTGAACTGCGCCTGCATCGCCTGACGGCGCTTGGCCGCGATGAAATTGGCAAGGAACTTCAAGGTCTTGCAGAGAGCATTGCAGAATATCTCGCAATCTTGGGCGACCGCGTAAAACTGTACGCGGTTCTACGTGAAGAGCTGGTCGCCATTGACGCCGAATTTTCAACGCCACGCTTGTGCGAAATCACCGCCAGCTGGGACGGCCTTGATGACGAAGACCTTATGGAGCGTGAGGAAATGGTCGTCACCGTCACCCACGGCGGATACATCAAACGGACCGCACTGGCGGCTTTCCGCGCCCAGAACCGGGGTGGCAAGGGCCGCGCGGGTATGGCGACGAAGGATGAAGATGCCGTCACCGAACTGTTCGTCACCAGCACGCACACACCCGTATTATTCTTCTCAAACATTGGTAAGGTTTACCGCCTAAAGGTCTGGAAGCTGCCCGAAGGCGGCCCGTCGACCCGCGGTCGGCCCATGGTCAACCTGCTGCCATTGGGCGAAGGCGAAGTCATTTCCAACGTTTTGACGCTGCCCGAGGACGAAGCCGAATGGGGCGGCCTGAGCGTCGTATTTGCCACGGCCAAGGGCTATGCGCGCCGCAACAGCATGGACGCATTTGCCAATGTCCCAAGCAACGGCAAAATCGCCATGAAGTTCGAAGGCGAAGATGCCGACGATAAACTGATCGGCGTTGAATTGTTGAGCCCCGAAGACGACGTCTTGCTGGCAAGCCGAAACGGCAAGGCGATCCGCTTTGCCGCGGACGACATTCGCGAATTCCAAAGCCGCGCGTCTACCGGCGTTCGCGCCATGAAGCTGGCTAAGGGCGACGAGGTTATCTCGCTATCCATCCTTCAGCGCGTGGGCACCTCGCCCGAAGAGCGCGAGGATTATCTGCGCTTCGCCCCATGGAAGCCCGAGAAGGAAGGCGAACCCACAATGTCGGTGGAACGCATTGCCGAAATGGCGGAGCGTGAACAGTTCATCCTTACCGTATGCGCCAATGGCTATGGCAAATTGTCGTCGGCTTATGGATATCGCCGCACGGGCCGTGGTGGCCAAGGCATCACCAATATCGACAATATCGAACGCAACGGCCCCGTTGTCGCCAGCTTCCCCGCAACCAAGGGCGACCAGTTGATGCTCGTCACGGACCAGGCAAAGCTGATCCGTATGCCACTGGACAGCTTGCGCGTCCTTGGCCGTGGCACCGCAGGCGTGCGCTTGTTCAACGTTGGCGACAATGAACATGTTGTCGGTTCAGCGAAGATTGACGAGAGTGATGAAGAGGCAGACGTTGCAATCGACGAC
>CALDKP010000164.1 GCA_937898535.1 uncultured Sphingomonadales bacterium
GGCCTGGTGCACCGATCGTGGCGTCGAGACGGCCTCGACCGGCATCCAGGTGCATGGCGGCATGGGCTTCGTCGAGGATACCGGCGCCGCGCAGGTGCTGCGGGATTCCCGCATCGCGCCGATCTACGAGGGCACCAACGGCATTCAGGCCGCCGATCTTGTTGGGCGTAAACTCGCGATGCAAGGCGGCGATGTCATTCGGAATCATCTCGCGGCCATTTCGCAAGACGCCACCGACCAACCGGGTCTTTCGGCATTGAGCGCAGCATGCGCTGAAGTCACCGAATATATGTTGGGCGCAAGCGTGGATGATCGTCTCGCAGGCAGTTACGCCTATACCAACATGATGTCCGTCGTGACTGCAGGCTGGTTGATGCTGAAGCAATTGCGGGCAGCACAAACTGAAATCGACGCCGGAGACACGAGCGCCTTCCTAAAGGCGAAGGTTGTCGCCTGCCGTTACTATCTGGACGTCATGGTTCCCGAAGCCTTTGCTTTCAAAGGCAGCGCGATGGCCGGTGCCGACTTGCTCTACGCATTGGATGCCGAGGACTTGGCGGCTTGAACGAGCACACACTCAAACGCATTGCTGAGGCGCTGGAGCGGCTATCACCGCCGCCTGTGCCACCGACGGACCTATCTTCCCATCCGGCCTATCATTGGAATGGCACGGCGTTGGCCCCGGTGCACGATTTCAAGCCACTGCCGCTTGACCTTATCGTTGGTATCGCCCGGCAAAAGGCCGACCTGATCGAAAACAGCCGGCGGCACGCTTCGGGCGCTGCAGCGCATGATGTCCTATTATGGGGCGCGCGCGGCATGGGGAAATCCGCGCTGGTCAAATCTGTGGTCGCGGCGCTGCAAGACGAAGGCTTCTTCATTGCGCTGGTCGAGGCGGCGGCAAACCAAATCACCAGCATGCCTGCATTATTCGACGAGCTGGCCGCATCAGGCCGCCGATATCTGCTGTTCGTGGACGACATATCTTTCGAGCCCAATGACCAAAGCGCGCGTCTATTGCGGTCACTGCTGGAAGGCGGCGTTGAAGCGCGCCCGAACAATGTCCGCTTGTGCGTAACATCCAACCGCCGGAACATCGTCGAAAGAGAAAATGGCGCGGATCCGGATACGGGCGGACGCGATGCCGTGGACGATAGCCTGGCACTGGCGGACCGGTTTGGCCTTAAGCTCGGTTTTCAATATCCCGATCAGGATGCCTATCTGAAAATGGTTGGCAGTTACGCAGCGCATTTCGACCTCGATTGGGACGAGGCCGATGCCTTAAGTTTCGCGCAAAGCCGTGGCGGCCGGTCGGGCCGCATAGCATGGCATTACACAGTGGAACTTGCCGGCCGCGCGGGCCGACGGATTTAACCTTTCGTCCGAACCCGCCAAACAATATTGCCGACATCGTCGCTGACCAAAAGCGAACCGTCCTTTGCGATGACAAGCATCGTTGGCCGACCCTGCGCTTTGCCGTCTTTGTCCAGGAACCCGGTCAAAATGTTGACCGGCTTTCCTACAGGCTCGCCTTTTGGAAAGGGCACGAAGATGACATCATAGCCAGACACAGGCTTGCGGTTCCAAGAGCCATGGCGCGCAACAAACGCACCATCGGTCAGTCCAGCACCCAATTTACCCGTATAGCCAAAGGCAAGGCCCAAGGGGGCAGTGTGCACGCCCAAGGCATAGTCAGGGCGGCGTTCATATTCCCGCTTTTCTGGTTTGGGCGGTGAAACGCGATGATCGGTAAAGCCACCCCAATAATGCTGCGGCCAACCGTAATCGGCACCAAATTCCACAAGGGCAAGATAATCGGGCACCAGATCCGAACCCAGCATGTCGCGTTCGTTTACCACCGTCCACAGGCGCCCGCGGCTATCCCAATCGAGGCCAACGGGGTTGCGCAACCCGATGGCATATGGAATTTTCTTGTCCTTGGCGATGTCATATTCAAACACCATCGCGCGGCCATTTTCGGATTCTATCCCATGTTCAGCAATGTTGCTGTTTGACCCGACCGATATGTAAATCTTCTTTCCATCGGGCGATGCAGCCAAGTTGCGCGTCCAATGGTTGTTTGGCGCTTTTGCATTAAACTTTGTAAGCTCTTTGCCCTTCGCGGTAATCTTGGTGTCGCCCGCCTTGTAAGGGAAGGCCATCAATCCATCGGTGTTCGCAACATACAAAGTATCGCGGATCAGCACCATGCCAAATGGCGAGTTCAACCCAGTCAGAAACGGTGTTTTCAATTCGGCTTTGCCATCTCCATTGGCGTCACGCAGCAATGTGATGCGGTTGGCAGACGGCACACCCGCGCCCGCCTTGCCCATCAGCCATTTCATGACGAAGCCTTCAATACCGCCAACTTCGCGCGGCGGCGAATTTGTTTCAGCGACCAGAACATCACCATTGGGCAAGACATACATGTTGCGGGGATGGTCGAGACTTTCCGCAAAGCGCTCGACAATCAGACCCGGCGCAGCAATTGGTGCTTCGCCAGCTTTCCAGCGGTCAACCTCGGCAACCTTAATGGTCGGGAAAATCTGCTCGCGGCCCTCGGTGATGTTGGGCTTAGGCCCGGTCACGGCATCCAACGGCAATTGCGCAACGTCAGGGCGCGTAATGTACCAGACGCCAGCAAGCGCCAACGCAATGAATATCAACGTAATGTTGCGAACATGCTTCCACATTATTCTGACCCTTATGTGCTTCGTTTACGATCAAACAACCAAACCGCCACCGCGATCAGGCTACCGATCGCCATACCGATAACCAATCCGGCGGAAGGTTGATCCAATGCCACACCCAAAATAGCGCCGATTAATAAACCGAGAGCGACGAAAATGCCGCCAGCAAGGCGCGGCTGATTGTTTTTTGTTTCAGACATATTCGCTCTTTGCCACCAAGTGCGGCAGCCTAGCAAGCCCGATGTTAATGCTTAATTTGCGCTAACCATTTGCTTTGACGGAAACGTGACACGAAAATTGTAACATAGCGTTGCAGACCGGCCAATCCTCTCGGGCTTGTCCGCCACGCAAAACAATAATGGGAAGCTGCTGCCTGTATGTATCTGCCGCTCTACGTCGAACCGCGGGATGTTGCTGAAGCCACGACGTTAATGGACACATTCGGCCCCAAAGCGTGCATGGAAGCCGCAGAACGCGCGATAAAGAGCCGTGATGTTGGCAATCATCTGCATTATTGCCGCTGGCGCCAGATCGAACGCCTCATCATCATGCTGAGCGCGAACACAACTTTGGGAACCATTCACTAACGCTGAAAGTCAGCTATCGTCCTCAAGCGACAGCAACGATGCGTTGCCACCCGCGCTTGTTGTGTCGACAGATGTTGTCCGTTCGGCGCAGAAGCGGTACAAATAATGCGGTCCGCCTGCTTTGGGACCGGTGCCCGATAAGCCCTCACCGCCAAATGGCTGACTGCCCACCACCGCGCCAATCATCGACCGGTTGATGTACAGATTACCGACGCGGGCAAGGTTTTCGACCAACGCACTGCTGCCCGCAATCCGACTGTGAAGCCCCATTGTGAGACCAAATCCCTTGGCGTTCACGCGTGCGACTGTCGCCTCAAGCTCCCCAGCCTTCCATGTTGCAACATGCACCAATGGGCCAAACCATTCGCGATTCAGGTCGTCCAAATTGTCCAGACGAATAACCGTCGGGGGCACAAACAGGCCTTGTGACGGAACATCTATCTCATGAACTATTCTGTCCTTCACCTCGGCGCGATAGGCGATAAGCTTGTCATAGGAATCCTGATCAATGACAGGTCCAATGTCGGTAGAGGGATCAGCCGGATCGCCCACGTTCAAAGTGTCCATCGCGCCGCGGAGCATCTCAAGCGTATGTTCTGCGATATCCTCTTGCAGAAGCAATAAACGCAACGCCGAACAACGCTGCCCTGCCGATTGAAAGCCAGAGATGATGATGTCGCGAACGACTTGTTCGGACAAAGCCGTGGAGTCGACG
>CALDKP010000165.1 GCA_937898535.1 uncultured Sphingomonadales bacterium
CCGATCACCGGCGGCAACTGCGCAAGGCGCGCGACCGTTTCTGGCTTTATGTCGGTCACGGTACGTGCAGGCACATTGTACAGCACGATAGGCAGGTCGTTCTTCTTGGTCATTGCCTCGAAGTGGGCGTAAATGCCTTCTTGGTTAGGACGATTATAGTAAGGCGCGACAACCAGTCCGGTAGCGGCGCCGCTCTTCTTTGAAAAGTTAAGATGCAGAATCGCGTTATTGGTGTCGTTTGACCCACAGCCCGCAATCACGGGCACGCGTCCAGCTGCCTGCTCGATACACACTTCGATCACGCGATGATGCTCCGCATTCGACAGCGTTGACGCCTCACCGGTCGTTCCTGCGGGCACCAGCGCGCTTGATCCTTGGTCGATTTGCCAATCGATCAACGCGCGAAAATGCTTTTCGCTAAACGCTCCGTCGTAAAAAGGAGTCACTAGGGCCGGTATCGATCCCGAAAACATAGCATAACACTTTCAATCTGGGCCATATAGGTCGCTAAGGGCTATATAGTCGTTCGTTCAGCACCTGATAAGGATGGGGCACATAATATGTCCAGCATGGTAAAGCATCTCATTTCGGCATCTATGCTGATAATTCCGTTTTCGACGGCTGTTGCCGCGCAGCAAAGTGATGGCATAACGTGGCAGCGCGGTACGGGAGATGGCGCTACTGCTGCGCCCACTGCGCAAATACCGCCGGTCTCGACGGTGCAATATGACCCAAGCGAAGGGCAAGTGCCAGCGGCGTTGCAGCGTTGGAAAATGCTGAGCGCTTCAGCTAATTTCAGCTTTGGCGAATATGCCTCGTTTCTGATGCGCTATCCCGATTGGCCCAATAGCGATGAGATGCGCAAGAACGCAGAACAGGCGATCAATCCCCTGTCATTGTCGCCCAGTCAGGTTGTAGCCTTCTTTGACCGCTTACCTCCCCTCACCAACGCCGGGCGTGCAAGGTTCGCAATTGCACTCGATGCGTCGGGCGACACATCGCGCGCTGAAGCACAAGCGCGCGCGGCATGGCGCGGTGGTTCCCTAAACGATGATGACGAAGCACGTATGTTCCGCATCGCCGGCAACCGTTTTACGTCCGCTGACCATGACGCCCGCGTTGACCGCTTGTTATGGTCGGGCTCAACCCGTGGCGCAGAACGCTGGATGGCCTACACCTCTCCGCAACGTCGCCCCGCCTTTGTTGCCGCGCTCGCCACCCGCATGAAGGCCCCTGATGCTGATCAAAAGGTTCAGGACGCCGGATCACTGGCCAACAGTGAAGCGAGCCTAATCGCCGCCAGAGCAGACTTTATGCGGTCCTCCGGCAACAGCATCGGTGCGCGCGAATTGCTGGCGAACCGTGCCAATCTTGCTGCGCCGGTACCTGTTCTGAAGGACTGGTATCAATTGCTGCTGACGCATGCCCAGGCAGCAGCGAACGACGGCCAATATGACGTCGCTTACCGCATAGCGTCACGCGTTGACGACGCAACGCCGCGTGGACTTATCATGGTCGATCAAGATATTACCACACGCGATCGCTATACCAGCCTGACATGGCTTGCTGGCATGACAGCGATGGAAAGGCTCGGCCGCCCTGGTGATGCTATTGGAATGTTCGAACGTTATGCGTCCGCTGCGAAATCGGCGCAAACCCGGTCAAAGGGTTTACACTTTGCCGGAAAAGCTGCGGCCAAGGCAGGTGACCAAGCGTCGGCCACACGCTATTATGAACAAGCTGCGGCGTATTATGAGAGCTTTTTTGGGCAGTTGTCGCTTGAACAGTTGCGGCGTCCCCTGCCCCAAGTGCCACGCATTACCCCCGCCGCACCCGTTTTGGCGGAAGGAAATATACCGGCAGTCTATTTGGCGGCGGCCCTCGCCTCCAAATATGGAAGTTGGAAGGACCAAAGCAATTTCTTCAGAGCCATTGCGCGAAATGCCAAGGATACGGATGATTTTGCCACCGCCATTGGCCTTTCCCAAAAATTGGGTCGCCCCGATCTGGCGGTGATGGCGGGACGCACCGCGCGATCGGCCGGTATTCCCGAACTTTTGGGGAACAGCTACCCAACGGTCAATGTTCCCGCCGCGCATCACCAGACATGGACGCTTGCCCATGCAATCATGCGGCAGGAAAGCCAGTTTGACCGGGCAGCCGTCAGCCACGCAGGTGCACGCGGCCTGATGCAGCTCATGCCCGGCACCGCGCGCGAAACATCGGGCAAAATCGCGATGGCATATCGCCCCGAAGCGCTGACGGTCGACACAGATTACAACATCGCCCTTGGCGCGACATATATCGAACGTATGCTGAATTATTTTGACGGCAGCTATCCCCTTGCCATTGCCGCGTACAATGGCGGTCCAGGCAATGTGAACAAATGGCTGAAGGCTTATGGTGACCCGCGCACGGGCAGCATCGGCATGATGGAATGGATCGAAAAAATCCCGCTGAGCGAGACACGCGATTATGTTTACCGCGTGCTGGAAAATGCGGTGATGTACGATCATCTCCACCCCGAACGCGCGCGCGTGCGGTCGGCAACGCCTCTCAGCACATATCTGGGCAAATCAAGCCCGGGGTGACATAGAGGCGCTATGGAGCGCACAAACCCCATTACCCCGGCCGGATTCGCAGCTTTGCGCGCGCGATATGAACAATTGTTCGCGGTCGAACGGCCAGCGGTTGTTGAAATCGTCCATTGGGCGGCGGGCAATGGCGACCGAAGCGAGAATGGCGACTATATTTACGGTCGGCAGAAGCTGCGTGCGATTGACCGTGAACTCGGCCAGCTTTCCAAGAAAATGAAAGCTGCAAAGGTCCTCGACCCGTCCAAGCAGGAAGACCGAAACCGCGTATTTTTTGGCGCGACGGTTACGTTAGCCGATATCGACGACGTGGAGCGAGTCATTACTTTGGTCGGCGACGACGAGGCTGATGCAAGCCATGGCCGCATCGGATGGAACGCACCACTGGCCCGCGCCCTGCGCGGTGCGAGCGTGGGCGATGTCAAAACGGTAACATTGCCAACTGGCCCTAAAGAATGGGAAGTCGTCGGGATCGCCTATCCAACAGGGGAATAGCCGAATGTCTTTTCGGCCAGCGCGGCAATGTCTGGTTTGGTATTAGGAAAATCCTGCGGAACGCTTGCCTCCAGCGACTCCACAACATGCTTTAGTGCAGCAATCCGAGCCGCTTTCTGGTTATTGCCATCGATAACGGTCCACGGGGCCCAGTGCGTATGGGTACGCTTAAACATGTCGGCCAGCGCGTCCATATACTCGCTACGCCGTTCGCGATTTCGAAAGTCCTCTGCTGTTACTTTCCAGCGCTTGGCAGGATCTTCAAGCCGCTCCATCAACACCTTGTCCTGCGTTTCCTGCGTTACGTGGAAGAACAGCTTGATGATTTTCGTGCCGATTTCGCCCTGTCGCGACTCAAACTCATTAATCTCGTCATATCCGCGCCGCCATTCTGCCTCGCTGCAGAATTTTTCGACGCGTTCGACCAGCACACGGCCATAATGGCTGCGGTCCCATATGCTGATTTCCCGACTGGCGGGCAGCTTGTTCCAAAAGCGCCAGAGGAAATGCTTGTCCTTTTCCTCTGCAGTGGGCGCTGAAACGGGATAGACATGATAATAACGCGGATCGAGCGTTGCCGTCAGGCGCTTAATTGCGCCGCCCTTGCCAGCCGCATCCCACCCTTCGATTACGATCAATGTACGCGCTTCGTGCAATATGTGTAGCGACTGCAGCCGCGAAAGACGGTCCTGCAACGCTTTCAGGTCCTTATCGTAAGTCCCGCCGTATTTTTTACCGGACTCATAGTTTGAAAGATCAATCGCCATGCAACGATTGCAGCAGCTATTCGGCCGCTAGACAAGACAAAGCACAAAGCTGTCCCCAAAAGGGACAGCGCAATGGCGTCTGCGAATGCTTTACGATTGCGCTTTGGGCGGCTGTTCCACGACGCGAATGTTCAGTTCGCGCAACTGCTTATGCTCGGCAGGCGACGGGGCCCCCATCAGCAAATCTTCGGCGCGCTGGTTCATGGGGAACAGCGTAATTTCACGAAGGTTCTGAACGCCGCACAACAGCATGACCATACGGTCGACGCCAGCCGCCATGCCGCCATGTGGTGGTGCACCATATTGGAATGCACGGTACATGCCGCCAAAACGATCCTCAACATCAGCCTGCGTAAGACCCGTCAGTTCAAACGCCTTCACCATCAGATCGGGATGCTGGTTCCGGATGGAACCCGAGGCGAGCTCATAGCCGTTACAGACCATATCATATTGATAGGCTTTGATTGTGAGCGGGTCCTGCGTCTGCAGCGCTTCGAGGCCGCCTTGTGGCATCGAAAACGGGTTGTGGGCAAAGTCGACCTTCTTGTCTTCCTCGCTCCATTCGTAAAACGGGAAGTCAATAATCCAGCAAAAGCGGAATGCGTCTTTTTCAATGAGATCAAGCTGCTCACCCGTGCGGGTGCGCGCGGCACCGGCCAGCTTGGCGGCTTGCTCTTCTTTGCCAGCAGCAAAGAAGCAACCATCGTCGGGACCAAGGCCAATGGCGTCGTACAGCGCCTGCATGCCTTCGTCGCCATGGTTCTTGGCAATGGGGCCGCCAAATTCGCCAGCCTTGCGGGTGACGTAGCCCAAGCCAGCATGGCCTTCGCTGCGTGCCCATTCATTCATGTCGTCAAAGAATTTGCGGCTCTTTTCTGCTGTCTTTGGCGCAGGGATAGCGCGCACAACGCCGCCACCTTCGACGATGCGTTCAAACAGGCCAAAGCCCGATTTGGTGAAATGGCTGGTCACGTCATGAATGATCAGCGGGTTGCGCAAATCGGGCTTGTCCGTGCCATAATCCAGCATTGCCTTCGCATGCGGAATACGTGGGAACTGCCCAGCTGGCGTAACGGTTTTGCCATCGGCAAATTTTTCAAACACGCCAGCCATCACTGGCTCCATCGTGTCCCAAACTTCTTCCTGCGTGACGAAGCTCATTTCCAGATCGAGCTGATAAAATTCACCAGGCAGCCGGTCAGCCCGCGGATCTTCATCACGGAAGCACGGTGCGATCTGGAAATAGCGGTCGAAGCCGGCGACCATCAGCAGCTGCTTGTACTGCTGCGGTGCCTGCGGGAGTGCAAAGAACTTGCCCGGATGAATCCGGCTTGGCACCAGAAAATCGCGCGCGCCTTCGGGGCTGCTCGCGGTCAGGATCGGGGTG